>WLGZ01000074.1 GCA_009702945.1 Actinomycetota bacterium
CACCTTGCAACTGTTCTCGATCCATGACGCGAAGAATGCCAGTTGTGAAAGCAATGACAGCGTGCTCTGGATCACGGCCAGTTGCAAATGCATTCGGCGCATCATCTTCAACAATTGCTACCTTTGGCATCGGCATTCCTGAAGCGATGGTGATTTCATGTACCAAGTTGAATAACTGTGGCGCAGTATCGTGATCAATAACTTTTGCGCCAGTCATAGTTAAAACGATTTTGTCTGAGTTGTAGAACGATCCCCAAACACTAATCAAGGAGATCCCAACTGCAATTGGAATGATTCCAACGCTGGTGTAACCCAAGTACAAAGCAACGGCATAGATAACGAAAGCTGTCAGACTTCCCATTACTCCGAGCAATAGAAATGTCTTACGCCGGTTGCTTTGTTGTTGTGCCCTGAAATTAGACAAGTGATTCCTTAGAAAGCAAAGTGTTGAACGTTAGTTAGTTGAACGAAACGTTTGGTACTGCTCGCTTGCCTGGATCGTCAACTACGTAGAAATCGCGCTCGACAACTTTGGCTGGACCTGCGAAAAATTTGCCAGGTATCGAAACGATGGATTCATTTAAGGCTCGCACCGTGTCGTTGTAGTACTGGCGAGCAAAACCAACCTTGTTCTCAGTGCCAGAAAGCTCTTCTTGTAGCGACAAGAAGTTTGCAGAAGCCTTAAGGTCTGGATAGGCCTCGGCCACGGCTAGCAGTCCTCGCAACGCTTGGGTAAGCATGCCATCTGCTTCAGCAACGGCGGCTACGCCTTGAGCTGCAGTAGCCTGAGCTCGCGCTTGAACCACTTTCTCAAAAGTTTCTTTTTCGTGTGAGGCATATCCCTTGACGGTTTCTACCAAGTTAGGGATCAAGTCGCCTCGGCGTTGAAGCTGTACCTCAATCTGGGCAAAGCCTTCATCTACCGCAACATTTAATCGAACCAATTTGTTGTACTGAACAATTCCGATAACAACGAGCAGAGCAACGACACCAAGGATTACATAAATACCAGTCATGGCTTTAGATTACCCCGACAACCGTTGAATCAAACCTAAGAAATCGCATTGGTTATAGGCGCGCAGAACTGAACTTTAGAGTTAGATCAGGCTGGCGCGATGTTCTTCGTCATGGGTCAAAATCTGAATAACCAGACCTGAAACGTCAATGTGTCCGAACGCGTCATGTTCCGCGGTAGCAGCCCACTGCTCTGGGGTCAGATCCTTAACAACAGAAAGCAGTTGAGTGCGCACTGACATCGCAAGCGCCGAAGCTTCGGACAACGACATCTCACTAAATCGGTCATACGTGGCCGTTGCATCTGGTTCCCACCAAGTGAAACTAGGAGGCTTCTCTCCTGCTTCCAAGGCCTGGCACATCTGAGCGATTCTTGGCATCCAAACTTGCTCATCTACCTGTGAAACATGTCCTAGAACTACTTGGGCTGGCCATTCGCCTGGAATAACTAAGTGACTCTGTATCTCGTTAGCGGATTGGGCAGATTGAATCATCCGGTCGATGGACATGACTAGTTCAACCATTAGTACTGCTGGAGGATTAGCCACGAACTAAGTCTGCCCTATTGAACGAGTAAATTTCTAGTTCGGAAGCTGAGTTTGTTCACATTCTGGTTTACTTAAAATCGCTATGAAAACTTCTTTCTCAGCCTCAGTTACATAAAGCAGCCACTTCGCCTTAACCGCAACTTGAGTGGCTATGAAAGCACATCGACCAGGTTTAAACGGTGGTAACCAAGACGCTGCATTCGAATCGCTCTTTTGTTGATTCAAAGATGCAATCGTTACTCGCAGATTCAAGGGATCGTTTGCAAACTCAACGCGCATCTGATCATTCCACTGGTCTGCACCCATCTGCCAGGCATTCTTGAGTGAAACCACATGGTCGATTTGAGCCCCGCTGGGTGCTTCGTCAAAGGTGTAGCTTTCGTTGGAATACGGATCTATCCAGGTACCGCCGATGACTTTACAGTTCCCCGTTCCCGATTTCAGAATTACGGTTGCAAAGTCGCGCTGCAAAATGTCATTGCGGGTATCGCAGCCATTTCGATCCACATCTTTCCAGGCTGATCCAAAAGCTTCACGGCTGTAATCCGTGTCAGGAGCCCTACCTCTGACTGGCAACGCTTGCGCAACTCCTAGCGCTTGCGAGGCTACTTGCGCTTGGCTCGATGGCGTAACAACGGGTGCTGGTTGCGTTACTTGATCACTGGGTGATGTCTGCGGTGTCTGCGTATCTGACGGCAATACTTGTGGCGCCGGATTACTGACAGATGGTTGGATTGGCTCTGGATTTGCGCCGTTGTCGCAAGAGCTAAATAGCCAAGCGAGAATTAGCAGCGCAACAACTGGATATAATTTCTTCACCAGACAATCACCGACTTTCCATTTCTCGTTAGGATTTCATTTACTCGAGTGAATGGTTTAGAACCTAGAAAACCTCGACTGGCACTCAATGGACTTGGATGCGCTGAACTTACGATCGAGTTCGATTCAAACAGTTCACCAAACTTTTTAGCGTGATTGCCAAAGAGCAGACCGACAACCAGCGGATTTACTTCAACGACATGTGTGATTATGGCCCGAACTACTGTTTCCCAAGGCCAGCTTGAATGCGCAGCCCGGATTCCAGACTCAGTGGTTAGTGAAGTGTTTAGCAATAGAACTCCCTGGTCTACCCAGGCACCTAATGACGCGTCAGCCGTTGAGGTCGATCCGGTGTCTGCTGCAACTTCTTTGAAGATGTTTCGCAATGAGCCTGGCAATGGTTTTGTTTGGCTAGGTACCGCGAAGGCTAGACCAATTGCGTGACTTGGTGTTGGGTATGGATCCTGACCAATGACAACAACCGATACATCAACTGGTGAAATCTCCAGAGCAGCGAAAATTTTTTCGACACTCGGCACAATTTCGATCGAATCTTTAACGCACTGCGTTAGCTGCACATCGATGTGATCAATACTTGATCGGCAACTCGCGAGACAACTCTGCCATGAAGCTGGGATAGAACTCCACAAAGTCGCTGCCATGAGTTAAACCAGGCTTGGAACCCATTCACCAGCTTGCGCTACAAGGGTGCGCAAAGTTTCGACGCCAGCTGGTTCGAGTTCTGCCAGTGGTCCACGAGTTGATGAGCAAGGCACGCCAAGAAGTCCCATTAGAGCTTTCGTCTTGGCTATGTATCTACCCGATTCAATATGTTCAAGCAATGGAAGTACTGCAGCATGAGCCTGCGCTCTAGTTGCTGGATCAAGAATTCCAAAGTGAGCCTTTGGTAGCGCATTTGCCATGCCACCAATCCAGCTCGTTGCACCAGCATTAAAGAATGATGGGCTATCTGCATCGGCGCCACAAACAATTTCGATTCTTCCTGCGTAGCGCTGGTTAAGCATAGGAATTCGATCTAAATCTCCGGACGCTTCCTTGATTCCAATTACATGAGCGTTATCTGCAAGTAGATCTAGGGTTTCCTGATCAAATGGAACACCAGTGCGAGCTGGGTAGTCATACAGCACAGTAGGTAGTTTTGCGGCGGCAACTACAACTGTCACATGGTTTGCAAGTTCCGTTGGAGTTGGTAAAACGTATGCCGGAGCCGCAACCATCAGGCCGTCGCACTTTAGTTCGAGCGCGAGTTGAGCTTGCTTGATTGCTTCCTTTGTTGACATGCCGCCGACGCCTGCCAAAACTGGAACCCGACCATGAACTTGCTTGACGATGGTGTCAATAACGGTTTGTCGCTCTTCAAAGTTCAGCGCATAGGCCTCACCTGTCGTACCAGCGGCGACGATTCCAGAAATGCCATTGGCAATCATCACTTCTGCAATGTGCGCGATTGATTTGGTATCAACTACTCCATTGCTATCGAATGGTGTAACTAACGGAACGTGAACGCCACTGAGATCCATGGTCTCTCCTTGTTTGAACTCTTAACCTTGTACTCTGAATTGTGCAGTCTCCAATCTATCCGCAACCCGGCACGGTTTCGGAACACCCTCACATTCGGACATTTCATGCCCGGCACGGACGGATGTCAGCAAGTCGGGAACGAACCCTGCGCGAACTGCTACCAAATTTTGAGATTTCTGGTCTAGAACGCCCAATCGATCTGGCTAAAGTTTTCAATCGAGAAATGGTAATTGTGGACTTTGGCTCGGGAATGGGACTTCATGCGCTTTCCTTAGCAAGTTCATCGCCAGATGTCGGTGTGCTAGCCATTGATGTGCACACTGTCGGATTACTAGCAATCGCTGAAATAGCCACAGAACAAGAATTGACCAACCTTCGGACACATCATGGTGATGGCATGGATGTATTTACCGATTGGTTGAAACCTGAATCTATAGCTGAAGTGCATGTTCTGTTTCCAGATCCATGGCCAAAAGCTCGACACCATAAACGTCGTTTAATTAGCCAACTCTTTTTAGACCAAGTTTTTGCATTGCTCAAGCCTGGTGGACGCATGGTTTTTGTCACGGATGATGAATCATATTTCGAATCTGCCTCAGCAACTATCGCGGCACATAAGTTCCGGGTAATTCAGAGTGATTGGGACATTCCTATGACCACTTACCACCAGCGAGCTGTGCGACTAGGTCATAAGATTTCGCAACTAAGTGCCTACAAGAGCTAGGACTTTGCCAGAACACCTTCGATAGCGTGCAAAATGTCATACCAGTTAGACGCAAAGCCTGGATGAAAATCAAGTTCGGATACTTTAGAAAACTCAATCCACTCAGCTAGTTCTGCTTCTTCATTGACTTGAAAGGCAATGTCGCGTGAAGTGATCGCTATTACGGTGTGATAACTCCAGTCATCGTGATCTGCCCAGATGTTGTCGTGCACAACCTTTACTGAATCAGGGTGGATGGCTAACTCTTCCGACATTTCCCTAAGCGCAGATTCGATCGGGGTTTCATGCGAGTCTCGGGCGCCGCCGGGAATTCCCCACACTCGCCCACCGTGCGTCCATTCCGCACGAAGTTGCATCAAGATAGAGCGGGTTTCTGGATCCAGAAGTACAACACCAGCAGCGCCATACTTACCCCAGTGTCGGGAGCCACACTTGCAATCAACCCAGCCGTCACCATCACGTTCTGCCATGTAAAACTTAAATCCTTAAGAAAGTGCGCCGGCGTGAGCCAGAGC
>WLGZ01000075.1 GCA_009702945.1 Actinomycetota bacterium
GTTGCACTTGGAAATTCACATTCCGAAATTTCGGTTGATGACATTAGTTCAGCAAGTGATCACAATGTAGTGCGATACGACAAAGCCGGTGATCAGCACTACGACATTATTAGTGCTTACATCAAGTCGATTCGTGGTTCCGATCCAGACGCTGCGCTGCATTACTTAGCACGCATGCTTGAGGCTGGTGAAGACCCACGGTTCATCGCTCGCCGACTGATGATTAGCGCCAGTGAAGACATTGGCCTGGCTGACAGCTCGATGCTGTCGCTTGCGGTATCGGCAGCTCAGACTGTGGCACTCATTGGTATGCCAGAAGCTCGAATCACTTTGTCGCAAGCAACTATTGCATTGGCCCTTGCGCCGAAATCAAATAGCGCTTATCTGGCAATTGATCGAGCAATTGATGACATCAGAACTGGCGACATCGGAACCGTCCCAGCCCATTTGCGGGACTCGCACTATGCGCGAGCCGGAGATTTAGGCCATGGTGTTGGGTACTCGTATCCACACAATGAGGCGGCTGGAGTGAGCGAACAGGTTTATTTGCCAGACCCATTGACCAAAGCCAAGTACTACCAACCAACCGATCGTGGTGAGGAAGCAGTTTTGAGTCAGGTTTGGAGCAAAATTCGTTCCATTCTGGGTAGGGATTAAGCCGAAACCTACTTAGTTCGTTAGGGTTTAGGGGATAGCGCGCCAGATTTGTGGGTTTTTATCTGCAAACCGACACTAAATAGAAAGAGTTGATAGCAGTGGAATCCGCTGAAATTCGATCCAGATTTTTGAACTACTTTGAGTCCAAAGGTCACACGGTCGTGCCTAGCGCCAGTCTGCTACTTGATGATCCAACTCTTCTGTTTGTTAATGCGGGAATGGTTCCGTTCAAGCCATATTTCTTAGGTGAAGCTGCGCCACCTTATCCACGTGCAGTTTCTGCGCAAAAAGTCGTTAGAACTTTAGATATTGAAGAAGTAGGCAAGACCACGCGCCATGCTTCGTTTTTCCAAATGTGCGGAAACTTTTCCTTTGGTGACTACTTCAAAGAGCAAGCAATTCCATATGCCTGGGAGTTACTAACCTCACCAGTGTCTGCAGGTGGCTACGGCTTCCCAGAAGACAAGCTTTGGGTGACGGTTTATTTAGATGATGACGAGAGCGTAGACATCTGGCACAAAGTTGTCGGTGTACCTATGGAGCGAATTCAACGTCGTGACATGGCCGATAACTATTGGTCAATGGGTGTGCCTGGACCATGTGGACCGTGTTCGGAGATTTATTACGATCGCGGACCTGAACATGGCCGTGAAGGTGGACCGATTGCGGATGAAACAAGATATCTAGAAGTTTGGAATCTTGTGTTCATGCAATTTGAACGCGGCGAAGGACCAGGCAAAGAAAACTTCCCAATTCTTGGCGAACTTCCTTCAAAGAGCATTGATACTGGAATGGGTCTTGAGCGAATGGCTGCGTTGCTTCAAGGCGTAGACAATATCTACGAGATTGACACAACGCGAATCATTTTGGATCGCGCCAGCGAGTTAAGTGGTCGCAAGTATGGTGCCGATCCAAAGTCCGATGTTGCGTTACGTGTAGTTGCTGACCACGCGCGAACCTGTGCGTTCTTGATTGCAGATGGCGTCCTGCCTGGCAATGAAGGTCGCGGTTATGTGTTGCGCCGAATTTTGCGCCGGGTAGTTCGCAACATGCGCTTACTTGGAACGAACGATCCTTCGATGAAAGAACTTATTGCGGCCAGCATTACTGCAATGGCGCCGCAGTACCCAGAGCTGCTAAGCGAACAAGGCCGCATCATGTCGATTGCGGCTGCCGAAGAAGAAACTTTCTTAAGCACACTTGAGCGCGGCACTTCAATGTTTGATTTAGCAGCTGCTGATTTGAAATCAACTAAGACAAAGGTGCTGAGTGGCGATTCAGCTTTCGCGCTGCATGACACATTTGGTTTCCCAATCGACCTAACTCTCGAGATGGCAGCCGAACAAGGCTTAAGTGTTGATGAAGAAGGTTTCCGACGTTTAATGCAGGAACAACGTTCCCGAGCAAAGGCAGACTCAGTTGCTCGAAAGAGTGGCGTTGCCGCAGTAACGGTCTATCGCGACATCATGGGTAAGTCCGGCGTAACTAAGTTCACTGGCTACACCGAAACTCAGACTGAGAGCGTTGTTACTGGTCTTGTTGTTGATGGCGTGGACGTGAATAGCGCAGTCGAGGGCGATGAAGTTGAAGTTCTGACGGATCGCACTTCGTTTTATGCCGAAGGTGGCGGACAACTTGCTGATCATGGCCGGATCACACTTGGTGACGGTTCTGTAATCGAAGTCTCCGATGTCCAAACTCCAGTTCCAGGACTTTATGTTCACCGTGGTCGAGTTTTGTCGGGAGCACCAACGGTTGGCGCAAGCGCACTTACCCAAGTGGATGTTCAGCGCAGACTTGCAATTTCCCGCGCTCACACTGCAACACACATGGTTCATAAAGCATTCCGTGAAGCACTTGGCGAGACCGCAACTCAAATGGGTTCCGAGAACTCACCTGGACGCTTCCGATTCGATTTCCCAAGTGCCGGAGCGGTTCCGCAATCAGTTCTATCTGATGTCGAAGCTCGAGTTAACGAAGTATTGCTAGATAACTTGCTAGTTACTGCAGAATTGATGACCCAAGAACAGGCTCGAGCAACTGGAGCCATGGCGCTGTTTGGTGAAAAGTATGGCGACCAAGTTCGCGTTGTCAGCGTCGGTGATTGGGCTCGGGAACTTTGCGGTGGCACACATACCGAACGTTCGGGACAACTTGGCGTTATCACTTTCTTGTCAGAGAGCTCTATTGGAGCTGGTGTACGACGCGTGGAAGCGCTCGTTGGTGCAGACGCTTACCGTTACTTGGCACGGGAACATCATCTAGTTGGTCAACTCTCTGAGATGACAAAGGTGCGAGCTGAGGAATTGCCTGAGCGAATTTCCAAAATGATGGAACGTTTGAAGGCCGCGGAAAAGGAAATTGCAAAAGCCCGAACTGCAGCGCTTACTAGCAACATAGAGTCACTCGTTGGTGAAGCAGTGCGTGTTGGTGAAGTTTCGCTGTACCGTTTCACAGCACCTACTGGAACTTCAGCCGGCGATCTGCGTGACTTGGTGACCAATGCGAAAGGCAGCATCAAGACTTCTAACTTTGTACTAGTTGGCGCAACGATTGAAGATGACAAAGTTGCCGTTGTGGTAACAACTGATTCGGCTGCGCGTGATGCAGGTGCATCGGCTTCTGCAGTTCTTAAAGCGATGCTTCCGGCTCTGGACGGCAAGGGTGGCGGAAGTCCTGAGATGGCACAAGGTGGCGGCTCGGGTGTGGCAAATCTCGATTCTGCATTCACCGCAGCAGCCAGCGGGATTAGCAGCTAGTAAATGGTCAACGGCGTTCGCTTAGCTCTTGATGTTGGTTCAGTGCGAATCGGTGTAGCTAAGTGTGATGCAGAAGGCTTGCTGGCCACACCGTTAGTAACGATTACATCAGGCCCAGATGCAGTTAACGAAATCTATGAACTGGTGCACGAGTTCGATGCTAAGTGCGTATACGTCGGCAAACCGATTTCATTAGCTGGCAAAGATACTGCGAGCACCATGGCTGCTCTAGATTTTGCAAGCCTCTTGGCAAAGCAGCTTGAAAATGATTCCGTGACCGTCCGATTGATTGATGAACGATTGAGCACTGTCAGTGCACAACGTGGCATGCATGAGGCGGGTCGAACGGTTAAGCAAAGCCGTGATGCAATAGATCAGGCAGCTGCCGTGGTTATTTTGGAACACGCACTTGCTACCGAACGAAATGTTGGGAACTTTGTCGGAGAGGAAGTGAGTTGAGTATGAGCAACGTAGACCTGTTCAGTAACTCTTCGACTCCGAATCCCAAGGAACCGGGACATAGATCCAAAAAGAAGTCGTTGGGCAAGACCTTTGTCATCATTCTGGCTGTGGTCGCAGCGATTGGTTTAGTGACTCCGCAGATTATTTCCCGGTTATCTGGCGCGCCAGATTTCCCAGGTCCCGGCTCGGGGTCAGTTCAGGTGCAAATTGAGCCAGGGGAGACCTTGGCTCAGATCGGTAACAACTTGAAAGCCTTAGGTGTGGTTGCCTCGGTTGATGGCTTTATCGCAGCAGCGAATGACAATCCCGACAGTGGCTCCATCGCTCCAGGCGCGTACAACTTGTTACTCGAGATGAAGAGCTCGGATGCCATCTTGGCGTTACTCGATCCAGCAAACCGAGTTGTCACCAAGGTAGTGATTCCAGAAGGTAAACGCGCCACTTGGACGATCAATACGCTGGCAACGGAAACTGGTCTACCACTGGCAGATTTCGAATCTGCAATTGCAAATGCAAGTAATTTAGGATTACCTGATTACGCAGATGGCAATGTTGAAGGTTTCCTATTTCCAGCAACTTATGAATTTGGGCCAGGCACAACTGCCGAACAAATGATTAGCGAAATGATCGCTAGGTTCAACGCTGAAGCAAAGAGCATCGATCTGGAAGCGCGAGCCGCTCAAATGGGTAGAAGTGCCTACGAGATTGTGATTGTCGCTTCGCTTTTGGAAGTAGAAGGTCACCCAAGAGACTTCACAAAAGTTGCCCGCGTGGTTTACAACCGATTAGCCGAACCGATGCCGTTGCAGTTTGACTCAAGCGTTAACTATGGTCTGGGTAAAACTGACGTGATTCTTACAACGGAACTTCTTAATGAAGACACTCCTTACAACGTGTACTTACGTCCTGGTCTGCCGCCGACTCCAATTGATAGTCCAGGAGCGCAGGCGCTAGAAGCAGCGCTAAATCCAGCAGCTGGCGATTGGCTCTACTTCATCACTATTGACTTGAATACCCAGGAAACTAAATTCACTCGCTCGTACGAAGAGTTCTTAGTGTACAAAGATGAGTTCTTGGCTTTCTGCGATGCAAATCCAGGAGTGTGTTACTGATGCAAGCGGCGGTACTAGGTAGCCCAGTTTCTCATTCACTTTCTCCAGTGCTTCACAATGCTGCCTATCGAGCACTTGGTCTAGATCACACCTATTCAGCAATCGAAACTGCTGA
>WLGZ01000076.1 GCA_009702945.1 Actinomycetota bacterium
AAACTACTTGGACTAAAGGTTGACCTCATTGCAAACATGGGTGCCTACCTACAGATCATCACTCCAGGCATTCCGCTACTTGGCATGTTTATGTATCCAGCGATTTACAAGATGGATGCCTACGACTTCTCGTGCATTGGTGTGTTCACAAACACCACACCAACGGATGCATACCGTGGCGCAGGTCGACCAGAATCTACCTACGCGATCGAACGAATCATGGATGAACTAGCTAACGAACTTGGCATGGAGCCAATGGAATTGCGTAAGAAGAACTGGATCAAGCACGAAGAGTTCCCTTACACAACAGTTGCTGGCTTAACTTACGATTCCGGTAACTACGAAGCGGCTACCGATAAGGCGATGGCTTTGTTTAAGTACGACGAATTGCGTAAAGAGCAAGTTCAACGTCGTGCATCCGGTGACAAAGTTCAACTGGGTATTGGCATATCGACATTTACTGAAATGTGTGGTCTTGCACCTTCACGTACTTTGGGCGCACTGAAGTACGTCGCTGGTGGTTGGGAGCACTGCACGATTCGTGTTCTGCCAACTGGCAAGGTCGAACTGGTAACTGGAACTTCACCTCATGGCCAGGGTCATGAAACGGCATGGAGCCAGATCGCAAGTGACACTCTCGGTATTCCAGTAGATGACATCGAAGTTATTCACGGTGACACTCGTACCTCGCCATATGGAATGGACACTTATGGTTCACGTTCGCTTGCAGTTGGTGGCCAAGCCATCCTGCGCGCAGGCGAAAAGGTAGTTGAGAAAGCCCGTTTGATTGCGGCCCATCAGCTTGAGTGCAGCGCAAATGACTTGGAATTCGACAATGGCGTATTCCGTGTTAAGGGTGACCCGTCAAAGGAGAAGGCAATCCAAGCGGTCGCATTCGAGGCGTTCTCTGCTCACGATTTGCCAGATGGATTGGAGCCAACTTTGCAGGCTGAATCAACTGTGGATCCACAGGACTTCAGCTACCCACATGGCACTCATCTTTGTGCCATGGAAGTTGACACTGAAACCGGCAAGAGCACAATTCGTTCTTATGTTTGTGTCGATGACATCGGAATTCAAATCAATCCATTAATTGTCGAAGGACAAGTACATGGTGGTTTGGCCCAGGGCATTGCACAAGCACTTTACGAAGGCGCAGTTTACGATTCCGATGGTCAGCTATTGACTGCTTCGCTTGCCGATTACCTGGTACCAGGAGCACCAGATCTGCCATCGTTTGTAACGGATCACACAGTGACACCATCAACAACAAATCCACTTGGAACTAAGGGCGTAGGTGAAGCTGGCGCGATTGCATCAACCCCAGCAGTTATCAACGCAATCGTGGATGCACTTCGACCATATGGAGTAAACGATGTGCCGATGCCGGCACTTCCAATGACAGTGTGGCGAACGCTCAACGCTGCTCGCCAAGGAGGCAAATAATGATTCCATCAAAATTTGACTACGTTCGGCCCAAGTCAGTTGATGAAGCTGTCGCAGCACTGACCGCAGGTGGCGAGGACTCCAAGGTGATTACCGGCGGACAGTCAATGCTGCCGTTGTTACGCCTTCGTCTTGCGGCACCTTCAATCCTCGTTGATTGCGCTCGCATCGACGAAATGAAGGGTGTTAAAGACAATGGCGATTCAGTAACGATTGGCGCTGCAACAACTCACTGGGATGTGTTACATAACGACATAGTAAAAACCCATGTGAAATTGCTTGCAGATGCCACCGCAACTGTCGCAGACCCACAAGTACGCCATCGTGGAACTTTCGGTGGGGCGTTGGCGCACGGCGATCCAGCCGGCGACTTGCCTGCAGTAGTTCTAGCACTTGATGCCACTATGGAAATTGCTGGCGCAAAAGGTCGGCGTCAAGTTGCAGCGAAGGATTTCTTTGTTGATTACTTCACAACAGCAGTTGGACCAGATGAAATTTTGGTTTCAATAACAATTCCTAAACTCGGAAAAGGCTGGGGTACTTGCTACGAAAAGTTCAATCGAACTGCAAGCGGTTGGGCAGTCGTTGGAGTCGCAGCTGCAGTCAAGGTCGAAGGTGGCAAAATCACTGACGCTCGAATTGGATTAACAAACTGTGCTGCAGTTCCAGTTCGCGCATCCAGTGTGGAGTCCGCGCTTAAAGGCGCATCCATATCTGCCGCTGAAATCGAAGCTGCTTCACAAAGCGCAGCTGAGGGCACTCGTGCCACCAGTGATTTGGCAGCAGACAAGGAGTACCGCGAGCATTTGATGCGAGTAGTAACTGCCCGTGCAGTTTGTTGCGCAGCTGGTGCTTAATTAGCTAGTTAAAGCCCCTGGATTCCAAGTGAATCCGGGGGCTTTTTAGTGTCTGTAAGACACAATGAGGTTCACGCTCTAGAGTTTGTATCTATGCAATCGATGTCAACCTTGGAATTAATCCAGGAATGGGCCGTTATGTCGGCTTGGATGATGGCACCGCTAGCTTTGATTTTGGCAGCCCGGACTCAACAATCGTTCGGGTTTGTATTCATGAGTGTCCTAGGATTCCTTGGCCTGTGGGCATTCGCGGGCATTCCAATTGGTATTGCAATGTCACTACTGCATAACTTTAATCACGCGGTTGTCAGTGCAGCACTGCTTGCAACTGCCGGTGCATATCAATTCTCGCGTCGCCATGAGCAAGCAGTTCTAGATTGCATGGAAACCTCGGATAGCGATATGTGGTTTGGAATTCGCACCGGTTGGACCTGTTTTGTAGCATGTGGGCCATTAATGGTTGGGGCTTACGCAGTCATGCCAAGTTCACCATGGTTAATGCTGGCAATCACCGTTGTTATGGCCGCTGAGTTTATTTCCAGCAACCGATTTATTGTTGCGCGTTCCGTTGGTTTAGTTGCAGCCATGGCAGCAGTTGGTGTGCTGTTCTTGGCCGGACCGATTACTTTTGGTGATTTGCCAACAGTTAACCATCACCAACATCAATAGCTCAAAACTTAACTAACAAGCTGAGTTAACTGGGGCGTTCGTCCATATCTTCGCCGGTTGCAACATCGCCCACTTCAACTAAAACAATTTCTTCTGGATGATTTGCTATAAATGATCGAGCGCCTTGGTCACCCGTTGCACTCGCGGCAAGCTCAGGCCACGTGGCTCGTGCAAACTTAACTGGATGCCCACGCTTTCCGTCATAGCAAGCAACCACAATTTCGCCAGGGGAGTTAACTACGCGGGTGACTGCCGCACTGGTTAGTCCTGGCAGGTCTACCAAACTAACCAAGACCTCATCAATTTCAGATTCGCCATTTAATGTGGCCAGGCCAACTTGTAAGGAAGATCCCATGCCAGTTGCCCAGTTCATATTTTCTAGGACCGTAGCTTTTGGTACTTCACCAATCCAGGCACCAAGTACTACGAAAACTGGGTCACATCCCGCCTCAGCTAAAACTTGAACCGCACGATCAACTAATCTTTGGCCATTATGAACATAAGGTGCCTTTGGTCCGCCAAAGCGCTTACCTTCACCTGCAGCTAGAACTAAGCCAGCAGTGGTCATCGTGGCGCACCTGGATGGATTGTGCCGTCAGTTTTTGCCAAGTTCTTGCCAGACCCACCCCAACGATCCTGGATGATTTCGGCAACGATAGAAATTGCAGTTTCCTCGGGTGTGCGTGCGCCCAAGTCCAAACCAATTGGAGACTTGATGCGCTGTAGGTCCGCTTGGCTCACGCCCGCTTCAATTAGTCGGGCAACTCGATCGTCGTGCGTCTTGCGCGAACCCATGGCACCAATGTAAGCGGCCTTAGTTTTCAAAGCTTCGATTACCACTGGAACATCAAACTTTGGATCGTGCGTCAAAATACAAATAACGGTCCGCGAATCAATTTCTTGCTTTGCCAGCCAGCGATGTGGCCAGTCATTAACAACCTCGTCAGCATCAGGAAAACGCTTCTTGGTAGCAAAAACTTCTCGCGCATCACAAACTGTGACATAGAAGCCAAGGAACTTACCGGCTTTGGCAACTGCTGCTGCAAAATCAATGGCGCCAAAAACTAACATGCGTGGTTTAGGTGCAAAGGTGGAAACAAATATTTCAAGGTCACCTTCGAGGCGTTCGCCGTCCGAGCCGTAATGCAAGAAGCCTGTGGTACCCGATTCCAGCAATCCCAGAACGTCGGCACCAACGGCAGAATTCAACCGTGAACTTCCTAGGTCTCCGGCAATTCGATCTGGCCAAACCACTAAGTGCTTACCAACATGTGCAGTGCCGTTAACAACTGTTGCAACCGCAACTGGTTGATCCGCTTGGACACTTGCGAACAAGTCAGGAAGTTCAGGCCAAGTTTCCTTGGAAACTTGCTCTACAAAAACTTCTAATATGCCGCCGCAAGTTAGTCCAACTGCGAAGGCATCATCGTTACTAATTCCATATTTTTCAAACTGCGGTACGCCATCGGCAATAACTTCGCCAGCTAGCTCATAAACCGCACCCTCAACACAGCCACCACTGACTGAGCCAGTTGCTTCACCTGCAGCGTTAACAAGCATGGAAGCTCCTGCGGGACGTGGAGCAGAGCGCCACGTACGAACCACAGTTGCCATGGCGGTAGTGTCGCCCGCCTGGTAAGCGGCGAATAATTCGTCTAGAACTTCTTTCAAGTAACTGTCCTTATTGTCGGTTGTTCTTAACCCTAAGGCAGATCAAGCCACTGCACTATTTGGCCAGATTCCGCGCCGCCTGCAGGCAAGACTGCGTAGCCATCAGCCTTAACAAAGCCACGAAGCATCGAGGAATCCAGGTGCTCTAATGGCGTTACCGAGTTTCCAGATTCCGAACACAAAACCAATCGCACCTCACGCGCTGGCCCTTTCAGGCCGGTAACTAAAACTCGCTCTTGAAGCTGCGGTAGTGCAGTGCCAGTGGAACCTGCAATTAACGAAGTTGCCAAGCTGAGTAGCCCAATAACTGCAGACTGCGGATTTCCAGGTAAGCCAATTAGGAACTGCTTACCAATGCGCGCCATTAATTGGTGGTATCCCGGCCGAACTAACACTGCATCGATTATGAATTCGCCGCCAGCATCAACGATTGCGTTAT
>WLGZ01000077.1 GCA_009702945.1 Actinomycetota bacterium
CAGTTGATACCTTCACTGGCATTGCCCGTCCAGTCACCTACTCAATTTCAGACGCTCGTGACCAGGTGTCTTCAACGACTTACACCCCAACTGTCATCGCTCCACCAGTTCCAACGGCTAGCCCAGACACAGTTGAACTGCTACCAGGACAATCAAAGGTATTTAGCTCAATCTTTGATGGCCAAACTGGTGATACTGATCCAGCTCTTGCAACTAAGGGAACCGGCGCTCCTGACTTAACAAACTCAACCGTTTGCATTATTGATCCAGCAACAAGCGTTTGTGATACCGATGGCATCGTGACTATTGCCGGGCAAGGAACTTACACACTTAACCCAACTACTGGAATCGTTACCTACGCGGCTGTGTCATCAGCAACCCCAGGTGCAAAGACTCCAGTTACTTACCAAATCACTGACGGACTTGGTCGCTCGGTGACCTCAACGCTAACTCCAACTATTACTCCGCCTCCAGTTGCAAACCCTGATTTCTCAACTGGTGTTCAGGGCGCAATTCAAACGCTGTCTCCGGTTGGTAATGACCGACCAGGCGGGGGAGCTTCAACTGAACTATTCCCTGATACTCGAGTCCAGGTTCCAAGTGGCATTTTCTTGTGCGCTGCTAACCAGCCACCACCTGACTGTGCGGCAACAACTGTTGAAGTGTTTGAAAATGGTGTAAAACTTGGCGTACTCACAGTTGCAGCAACAGGTCTGGTTACCTTCACACCGGAACCAAACTTCATTGGAACCACACCAGCAATTGGTTACCAGCTTCCAGATAACTTAGGCCAAAAGGCATACTCAACAATCACGATCACGGTGCTGCCACCGCCAGCCCCATCGGCAACCATTGACACCGGCTCGGCTGAGTACAACAAACCAGTAACGCTTAAGCCTTGGATGAATGACTCTGCTGGCGCTGTTCCAGATGGATCAAGTGTGGCTGCCCCAAGTTTGATGGCAACATCAATCAAGCTTTGTGATGACAACTCAACATTTGTTGCAATGTCTGGAACTCCTGCTGATTGCACGGCGACCAAGGTTAAGACGATCGAAGGTACTTACGAAGTTAATGCCACAACTGGTGAAGTGGTCTTCACACCGGTTAATGGTTTCACTGGCACAGTTAAATACCCACCGACTTACCAGATCTGGAATAACTGGACAGGCTCAGGCGGCGCTAAATCAGCAACTGCGCTGTTGGTTCCAACAATTGCTCCACCAGGCGCCCCTGCTGCAACCGTTGATATCACAAAGACAAAGCCAGGAACTTCCGTTGTTCTAAATCCAGTCTCAAACGATAAGCCAGGAACAGCAGCACTAGATCCAACAACGATTCGACTATGTGGTGCTGGTGAAATTTCCCCAGCTTGCACCCAGATGTCGGTAACAACTCTTGATGGACTCTATGTTGTTGAGCCAACAACAGGTCAGGTCACTTTCACACCGCGTGATGGTTTCACCGGTCAAGCCACAATCCCTTACATCATCAAAGATGGCCTGGGAATGATGGCAAATGCCAACTTGATTATCACGGTTGAAGACACAGCAGTAGTACCAGTCGTTAAGAAGACCAAGGTTGGCCTAGCTAAGACCGGTGGCGCTCGACCTGATCTATTGCTTCTGCTTGGCATCTTGGCATTGGTTGGCGCAGGTGGGCTTCGTGTTGCTAGCCGTAAGCGATAGTAGTTCGCCAACAGTTTGGTCTAAGTCAAGAGTGACTCATGGCATTTGATCGAATCCAATTCGACCCGAACTCGGTTCCATTGCGCTCTGACTTACGCGTCCTAGCAACAATCAGATTTCCGGGTGAGCCTGACCGATCTATCTATTTAGACGCTAATGGACCAAAAGAAGGGGTTAAGCGTTCCGACTACATCTCGGAAACAAACGAACCCCAGCTCTTCAAACAAGATGACGTTTCAGTGGTTTCCAACTGGCCAAGGTTTGGCGGCCCTCACATAGTTGTGTTGCCAGAAGGTCAGCGACTGTTACTAGGACAGCTTGCTGAAGGCGCAACCGTTGATGTATCCCTTTGGCGCAAGTTCATCATGGCCCAAACTTTTTCAAATCGAATTTTGGTAGCTGCAACTGGTAACGGAATTGCGGCATTCCAACCACGACCAGGAACGGCTACAACTCCAAAAGCCGAAACTATCTATAGGGATTCCAAACAGGAAAAGAATGTCCAAGACATCCTCAATTCCATTCCTGAAGTGGCAGTAAAACCAGCAATCCCGGTGGTGGCCGAAGTGTCAGTTTCACCTCCTTATATAGAGGTATCAAATGAACCTGAAGAACTCGAGGAAAATCCAAGTGAAATAACGGAAATTCAGCCCGAGATCGTAGTTGAATCTTTGCCAGAGCCAGAGCCAGAGCCAGCCAAGTTAAGTGAACCGGTTGTAACTTCCCTTTCAGTAAGTGAACCGGTTGCAATAGACGAATATGAAGTTCAACCGCGAAAGTCAGCAAAGATTCTGAATGCACTTTCCGATGTGCTCATAACATTTGCAATCTTTGCCATTATGTTTGCTGGATACCAAACCGTGTGGTCAATGTATGTGTCGCAGTCAAACGTCGCTGAGGCAAAAGCTGAAGTGCAATTGAAATGGACTGAAGCGCCCGCTGCAGAACCAGAACTTCATAAAGGTTTTGCTCTCATCTACATTCCACGCTTGAAAGATAAAGTTTGGGAATTGCCGATCACGCGAGGTGTTGATCCTGACGATTTGATTTCTGGCCTTGGACATTACCCAGACAATGCGTTACCGGGTGAAAAGGGAAATTTTGCTATGGCTGGCCATCGCGCAACATATGGTGAACCGCTTGCGAACATCGATCAGCTACGACAAGACGATGAAGTAATCATTCAGACAGCAGGCAATTGGTATGTCTACAAACTAGTTCTTGATGAAATCGTTGAGCCAGATGCGATGTGGGTATTAGATGCCAATCCCGGTGGAATCGTAAACAAAACTGGTGTGGAAGAAATGATCACGTTAACCACATGTCATCCACGTTGGGGTTCAACTGAACGGTGGATTTGGTGGGGAGTACTAACTGAAGTGCTGCCTTATGACCAGATACCTGCGTCAATTACTTCTGCGCAAGACGGAACCACTGAACCAGAAGGCGCGGTGCAGTAAACATGTATTCCTGGATTTGGAGCAAGCTGCCAGGTGGAAAGCTTGCAAAGGCTTTTATTGCAATTGTGTTGTTGGCTGCGCTTTCGCTGTTCATGTTCACAATCGGTTTTCCAGCAATTGAGCAGTTCTTCAACGTGGATCAAACAACAATTACTGAATAAAAATGGCGGTATCGGTGGGAACCGTCGCTTGCTCGCGCAAGCTCCTCCCAAATCCCGGCAATACAAAATAAAAAACCCTTTGACCTGAAGGTCAAGGGATTTTTCATGGCGGTATCGGTGGGATTTGAACCCACGGTGCGCTTGCACGCACACAACTTTTCGAGAGTTGCACCTTCGGCCGCTCGGACACGATACCGAGATCAAGATTACTAGTTATTGAATGACAACCGAAATCGTTAACCTATCGTTGGGCTTTGAAAAACTCACTCAAGATCCCACCACATTCATCTGCCAATACACCTGAAACAACTTCTGGCCGGTGTGGCAATCGACGATCTCGAACCACATCCCAAAGTGATCCGACTGCGCCAGCTTTATCGTCAAAGGCACCAAAAACAATTCGTCCAATTCGAGCCTGCACTGCAGCGCCAGCACACATAGTGCAAGGTTCGAGTGTCACAACCAATGTGTGATCATCGAGTCGCCATGAGCCATATGCGCTAGCAGCTTCCCGCATTGCGACAATCTCAGCATGATTCATCGGATCGTTATCAATTTCACGAGTGTTAAAACCTTGCCCAACAATTTCTCCAGCTGGATTTAGCACTACTGCGCCCACAGGAACATCACCCTGTTGCGAAGCTTTTGCAGCGAGTTCTAACGACTTGCGCATTGCTTCAATAAACACGGGGTTTGACATGCCTTGATTGTTTCACGTTTAGCCTCAAGTTTTCATACCTGGAAATCGTTGCTATTCTTTGAACAGGTCAAGAGTGATAGCGATAAGTCCCGGCTAGCTATCCGACAACCCTTGCAGACCGCGATGGGGTGCCTCCGGATGAGGACCTGGCCACGTAAGTGGCAAGCGCGGGTCCATCACAGGGCCCAACATGGGTGAACAACCGTTGACTCATGCCACCTGAAGTATCAAGGAGACAAGCGTGAAAAACGCATCAACACGTCGATTTGGCATTGCTCTAGTTGCAGCATCAGCGCTGCTTCTTTCCGCATGCTCATCGTCATCAGAAACAGCAGCATCCTCAGCACCAACTGCAGCCGAAACCGCTGCTAGTGCATGTGCACCAGAGAGTTTGCAGACACTAACAACAGGCAAGCTTGCAATCGCAACTGGCGAACCTGCTTACTACCCATGGGTCATCGACGATGCCCCTGAATCAGGCGCAGGCTTTGAAGCAGCAGTTGCGTACGCAGTTGCTACTGAACTTGGTTTCGCAGCTGAAGACGTATCTTGGGTTCGCACCACATTTGATGGCGCAATCACCCCAGGTGCAAAGGACTTCGATTTCAACTTGCAGCAGTTCTCAATCACTGAAGAACGCAAAGCAGCTGTTGACTTCTCAAGCCCTTACTACTCAGCACCACAGGCAATCGTTTCCTACACTGGCAGCCCAATCGAAGGTCTAACAACCATCGAAGAACTTAAGGGTGCAAAGCTTGGAGCAGGTGTTGGTACAACATCTCTAGATGCAATCTCAACTGTGTTCGGTTCCGAACCACAGGCATTCAATGACAACGCTGCTGCAGTAGCTGCGCTTAAGAACGGTCAGATCGACGGTATCGTCGTTGACCTTCCAACAGCGTTCTACCTATCGGGCGTAGAAGTTGAAGGCGGCATCATCGTTGGTCAGCTTCCATCAACTGGCGATGGCGACAACTTCGGTTTGTTGCTAGCCAAGGACAGCCCAATCACATCCTGTGTTTCACAGGCAGTGGATGCTATCCGC
>WLGZ01000078.1 GCA_009702945.1 Actinomycetota bacterium
CTACAAGGTCCTAGGTGCAAACTTTGTAGGCGCGATCGCATGGGGCATAGGCCTAACTCTTGCTGGCTACTACGCGGCAACTATCCCAGCAGTTAAGACTGGTTCGTACGCAATTGCAGCATTCTTCATTATTGGATCCATCGTTGCTGGTATTCGTAGCTGGATGAATAATCGCAAAGCTGCATAGTCAGATAGATTTTCGCCCGCAAGAGCTTCTAAATAGTTGTGGATAACGTCCCAAGAATCTCTTAATCTTTCAGCCTGAAACCACCTCCCTTGTTTCGTTATCCACAGAATCCAATTTTGGATTTCCGCATTTTCCAAACCGACATACTCTTCAATGACTCGGCTTGGCCCGAGTAAAAGCAACGACTTGATTCATACCAAGTCCTAGCAACGGGGGAGCTCATGTCAGGTGCAGTAGGTGAAGTGATTCAAGAAGTTCGAACGCGGGTTCGGACTGGGGGGATCAGCCCGCATGAAGAAGTAATCGAGTTACGTCACATGGTTGAAGACATTTTGTCTCAATCAACAAGTGCTGCATCTGATCATGAGTCCCCACAAGTACTTGTTGAACAGATCGCTAACCACATCTCTGGATTTGGCCTACTTCAACCACTCCTAGATGATCCAAGTGTTGAAGAAATTTGGATAAACGAACCTGGTCGAATTTTTGTTGCGAGGAATGGCAAAAGTGAACTCACTAGCGTGATTCTTAGTGATGTTGAAGTTCGTGGCTTAGTAGAGCGGATGCTTGCTTCTTCGGGTCGCCGGGTAGATCTTTCCAACCCATTTGTGGACGCCACTTTGCCAGATGGCTCAAGACTTCATGTGGCGATACCTGATATCACTCGAAAGCATTGGTCAGTCAACATCCGTAAATTCATCATGGGCTCTAAGTCTCTAGAAGGCTTGGTTTCGGTTGGAACGTTGACCGATCAGGCTGCTGCATTCTTACAAGCATGTGTAGTTTCGGGTTTGAATATTGTTGTTGCCGGAGCCACTCAAGCAGGTAAGACCACTTTGATGAATGCACTTCTAAACAGCGCACCCTCGAGTGAGCGAGTTATCACTTGCGAAGAAGTTTTTGAATTGCAGTTAACCAGTCCAGATTGGGTGGCATTGCAGACGCGACAAGCAAGCCTAGAAGGAACCGGCGAGATTCCCTTGCGCCGGTTAATTAAAGAGGCATTGCGCATGCGACCATCTCGATTGGTTGTAGGTGAAGTGCGGCAAGAAGAAGCACTTGATCTTTTGGTTGCAATGAATGCCGGAATGCCAAGCATGTGTTCATTGCATGCAAATGGTTCGCGCGAAGCTATCTCGAAATTGTGCCTGCTGCCGATGCTTGCGGGCAGCAATGTCTCTGCAGAGTTTGTGGTTCCGACTGTAGCTTCGGTTGTCGACATTGTGGTCCACACGGCATTGAGAGCTGATGGTACTCGCAGAGTTCAACAGATCACTTCTGTAACGGGGCGGGTTGAAGGCAACAGTATTGAAACCGGGGATATCTTTAGCTTTCAAAATGAACGGCTCGAGCCACAAGGAATATTTCCAGGAAGGCTTGATCGTTTCCAAGCCAACAATATCGATGTAACAAGTTTGGTTGGTGCATCACGATGGGTTTAATCGTCGGACTACTCAGCGCAATTGGAATCGTTCTGACTTGGGGTGCGATTCGGGAACCAATGCGACTTCGGAAATTCAAGATGCACGGAAGACGCAAACTTCAAATGAAGAGTAAGAAAGTTCCAGCTGACCTCTGGCCAGACGTAGTAGATGATTTAGCATCAGCAATTCGGGCCGGACTTTCATTACCACAAGCAGTTATCGAGCTTTGTAATTCTGGTCCAGAGCAACTTCGGCCCGCTTTTCAAATGTGCCGAGACCAGTATCAAGCAACCGGGGATTTCAATGCTGGGCTCAATCTAATAGCGCAAAATCTAGAAGAACCACAGGCTGACAAGTTTGTTGCATCTCTTCAAATTGCTCATGAGGTCGGTGGTGCTGATCTTGGAGTATTGCTACGCACGCTATCCGAAGTTATGCGGGAGGAACTAGTACTGCGTGGTGAAATTGTTGCTCGACAAAGTTGGACCGTTAACGGAGCCAAACTTGCAGTAGCGGCCCCCTGGGTTACGGCATTAGTTTTATCGACGCGGGACACTGCGGCAAATGTATACATGTCGGCTAGTGGACTTCGGATGCTGGCGGCGTGCGCAGTAATTTCCGTGTTCGCCTATGTAGCAATGATGAAGCTTGCGGAACTTCCAAAAGAGAAAAGACTTCTGGCATGAGCGGATTTCTATTAGGTCTGCTTTTTGCAACCGGTGTGGTGTTGTGTGCAAATGTGTTGCGGCAACCAAGACTAAGTATGAGCGACCAGATATCGCCTTATGTCGGAATGGGCTCAACCAAGTCACAGAATTTAACACAACGGGCATTGGCAGCAATTAATGATTTGCTTACTTCGCGTAGCTGGTCACCTTGGAGCAAAAACGAGGACATCTCCAAGTGGCTTCGGCAATCGGAAAGTGAATTTACGTTAACTAGTTTCCGCCGCAAGCAGATCACGTTTGCTGGGTACTCGATGCTGCTTGCTATTGGGTGGTCATTACTTCGACTTAGCTCTGGAAAAGGTTTATCTCCAGTGTTTGCCTTCGCATTAATCCTTGGTGCATTTATTACTGGCGGTTGGTATGCCAAGTGGAATCTAGCAAGCCAAGCAAATAAACGTCGCCTAAGCATTGAAGAGCAACTGCCGGCAGTACTTGACCTCTTAGCATTTGCTGTCTCGGCGGGAGAGCCAGTTCTGCTTGCGCTTCGGAGGATTTCGAAATCCTGTACCGGTCCGCTCGTCAAGGAATTAGGAAAGGTTGTTTATTCAGTGAACTCAGGTGATGGATTAGTTCCAGCCCTAAATCAAATGAGTAATCAAATCGAATCTCAGCCACTTACTAGAGCAACACATTCATTGGAATTAGCTCTTGAACGGGGTACACCTCTTGTGCAGGTACTACGTGCTCAAGCTGCCGATGCGCGAGCTCATCAAATGCGCATGTTGTTGGTATTGGCGGGACATAAAGAGACTTCAATGATGCTTCCCGTTGTGTTCTTAATTTTGCCGATGATCGTCGCGGTAGCCCTGTATCCCGGAATGATCGCACTTCAAGTTTTGTAGCGCCCAAGAGCAAATGCTCAACTATAGAAAAGGAAATACAAATGAAGATAATCAATGAAATAGCCCCAAAAATTTCAGTCGCACTGCAAGTATCGGCTGCAAGATTTGTTGAAAAGTCTCGCGATGATCGTGGGGATGTCCCAGGGTGGGTTCTTGTCACGGTTATGACAGCCGGACTTGTGGTTGCAGTTTGGTCTGTAGCCGACGGGCAATTGAAGTCTGTTCTAACAAGTGCACTCCGAAGTGTCTCGCAACCGTAACGAGTTAGCGTCCGAAACTGGATCTGGCATAGTCGGATTCGTTTTAGTGACCCCATTAGTTGTTGCAATCTTTATTGCAATCGGACAAATTGCAATGTTGGTCGCCGATAAGAGCGTTTTAAACTCAGCTGCAGTTATTGGTGCGAGAACAGCTAGTGCTGCGGATGCCTCAAATGCGGATGGCAGAAATGCCGTCCTCAAGGTTTTATCAAGCAGAGGCGCTGGGTTTAGTCCAGAAACAATTGTCATTACTCAAGTGAGAAATCAAGGCCTGACGTATATCTCGGTCGCTGTTACGCGAAAGGTATCGGTTCCTCTCTTGGATCGAGAATTCTTAATGACGGGAAGAGCTCGCGCGATCGACGAGGCCTCGTTATGAAATTCTTCAAATCGAACGAGGGAAATGTGATCGTGGAGTTTATTGGAATTACGGTAGCGCTCTTGGTTCCGCTCTCGATCATTGCTAATTCCAGCATTATGGTAGCCAATGCTTATCTGTCCACAGATGTCTCAGCCCGCACTGCTGCGCGAGCATTTGTTGTTTCAAGTAGCGATGCAAGTGGGAGTAGAGCAGCAAGCACAGCCGCTGGACTTGTCGCGCAAGACTTTGATTCGCGCAACGGGCCAATATCTACCAAAATCTCCTGCAGTAAGAATCCGTGCTTATCACCAGGTGGTTTTGTAACAGTAAGAGTGAGTAAACAAGTGAACCTGAATTTGCCCAGAGCATTAGGGTCGCGAAGCGTAGTTGTAACGTCCCAGCACACTGCAGTCGTAGATGAATTGCGATCGCCGTGAATCTTAGAAAACTAGTTGAGCGAGATGAAGGTTCAATTCTGTTGTTTGGAATTGGCTTATCAGTGGCAGGTTTAATGATCGCGACAGTATCTATAAATGTGGCATCACTCTGGGTTACTAGGAACGTTTTAGATGGCATTGCAGATGGCGCAGCTCTTTCTGCTGCGCAAGCCGTTAATACCGACGCTATTTATCGTGATGGGTTAGGCACAAATCTGCGCCTTAACGAAAATCTGGCTCGAGCTAAAGTGAAGCAATACGTTGAAGCAGCGAATGTTCGGTCACAGGTTGAGCAGTTTTCCGTGCGGTCGGTAGAAGTTTCAGGAACATCAGTTACTGTGACAGTTCAGGCAAGCCCCAGAACTGCATTCGGCTACCTAATGCCAATTTCCACTCCAGTTGTAGTCAGCGCTGCCAAGGCAATTAATAAAGTTAGGTGACTTCAAGGTAACCTTATGAATTATGGCTACCGGAGACTTCGCTGTTGATATTGCAGCAATCAACTCCACGCTTTCCAGCATCGAAAAAGTGCTTCGGATTGATGACATGCAGGCGCAAGTAGCCGAGCTTGAGATCCTTGCCTCAGCCCCAGATCTTTGGGATGACCAAGCCAATGCGCAACGGGTAACTGGAAAGCTTTCGGTGCTGCAGGCCGACATTGGCCGAATCAAGAATCTGCGTTCCCGCGTAGATGACGTTCAAGTTTTGTGGGAAATGGGCGACGCCGAAAGCGATCAAGGAATCCTTGATGAAGCTGGCGCGGAATTAATCGCACTTGAGAAATCTATTGGCGAACTTGAAGTTCGAA
>WLGZ01000079.1 GCA_009702945.1 Actinomycetota bacterium
AACCAACCCACTAAATGTCACCAACTGCAAAGTTGCGCATATCTCGGCGATAGCTTTCCAGCGATAGCAGATCAGTTAGCAATCGTGCTTGGTCCACTTCATCAGTTCCGTCTTCAGCTCTACTCAGTGCTGCTTTGATTTCTGCCACTCGCCTACCAGCATCCATCTCGAGGATTCTGGCCAAGACTGCCTGAACATATCGTGCATCTGGCACATCGTTTGGCAGCGGCTCTACGGCCATAGCGCGCACATGAGATTTGATTTCATCATCTGGTGCTTGCTCGAGAACTTTAGTAATCCAAACCTGCGCGGAATCAAATTCCAGCGGGTTCCCAGCTGCCACGCACGCGGCATAGACCGCAGAAGCTGCTGGCACTGTGAACACGCTTTCTTCAAGTGATTCAAACCATGACCCAACCAAGTGTGGGGTTTGCAATACGCATTTCAAGGCTTCGCGTTCTACCTGCGCAGCTTGCGACGATGCAGTGCTTTGAGCCCTGGTTTGTTGTGGCGCTGATTTACGACCTGCGGCGCTCATTTCGTTTCTGATTGCAGCATCATCCATACCAAGCCAGCCAGCTACAGTTCGGACGTATTCCGGACGAAGCGCACTGTCCTTGATGCCAGCTAGCACTGGTGCCACTGCGCGCATGGCTGCAACTCGTCCTTCAGCGGTATCCAGATCAAATTCTTCAACGGTGGATCTCATGACGAATTCAAAAAGCGGAATCTTGGTTGAAATCAGATTCTTTACGGCATCATCGCCATGCTTCAATCGCAAGTCGCAAGGATCTAAACCGTGCGGTTCGATAGCCACAAAAGTTGAGGCGACAAACTTTTGGTCTTCACTAAAGGCCTTTAGTGCCGCTTTGCGCCCAGCTGCGTCACCATCAAATGTGAATACGACTTCAGCGTGCTTCGTATCATCATCCATCAGGATGCGACGAAGCATTTTTACGTGATCTGCGCCAAAGGCAGTGCCACAAGTTGCAACTGCAGTTGTGATTCCGGCTAAGTGGCAAGCCATAACGTCGGTGTATCCCTCGACGACAACTGCTTGTTGCTGTTTCGCCATTTCTCTGCGCGCTAAATCAATTCCATAGAGAACTTGTGACTTGCGATAGATCGGAGTCTCCGGGGTATTTAAATATTTTGGACCTTGATCAGCTTCAGTAAGTTTGCGAGCGCCAAACCCAATTGTGTCGCCACTTGAATCGCGAATCGGCCACATTACGCGATCTCGGAACCGGTCGTAAGCGCCACGCTGACCTGAAACTGCAAGACCTGCAGCAATCATTTCTTCTTCAGTGAAACCTTTGCTGCGTAATTCATTGCGCAAACCATCCCAGCCCGATGGTGAATAGCCAACACCAAATAGATCCCATGAAGCTTGATCGAAACCACGTTCAGTTAAAAAAGTTCGGGCGTGCTGGGCTTCGGGAGTTAATAGCTGCGCTTTGTAAAACGCGCCGGCAATTTTGTGGGCTTCGATTAACCGAGCTCGTTGACCTTGCTGGCCAGATGAATTGCCACTGCCTTCTTCGTAGCGCAATACGATGCCGTACTTAACTGCGAGTTTTTCAACCGCTTCGGTAAATGAGAGGGCATCGATTTTGCGCACGAAGGTAATAACGTCGCCACCTTCACCGCAGGAAAAGCAGTGATACAAACCCTTGCTTGGCGTCACATGGAATGAAGGTGATCGTTCGTCGTGGAATGGACATAGTCCCTTATAACTACCGCCACCAGCGGCTTTAAGAGTTACGGTTTCGCGAACAATCTCATCGATTCGGGCTCGCTCGCGAACTGAGGTTACGTCCTCTTCGCGAATTTTTCCTGCCACGTCCCCTATGTTACGTGCAGCTGCGTTGGTGCCACTGCACAAGGCTGACGTCTGTGAGCGCAGCAACCTGGTCAATAACTACGCGGAATTTAGCGTCCGATGACCCAGCATCAAGCCAGAGATTGGTGTGAAATCGATCCAGATTGGCTTCTGGGTCCTGATTCAGGAATTCAACTAGATCTTGAATCTGCTGACGCTGCCTGGAATACATTTCATCGGCGCCAGCTCGATTCATTACAAATCTGGCTGCAAGCGCCTTTAGTGCAGTGACTTCATATCGAGCTTCGTCTGGAACCACTAGGGATGCCTGGTATCGAGTAAGTGGGCGCTGGCCATACTCTGCCTGGGTTGCTTGCTGAGCTGCAATACAGAAGCGACCGATCAAAGTACTCGTCAAGTTCTTGAGCTCTCCCAGCGATCGCATAGTGCCATCAAATGATGCTGGCCAGCTTGGCAGCGAGCTAACCCGAATTAGCGCCGCATCCAGTTCAGCTTTAGCAAAATCTGATCCGTACCATTTTTGGGCAACTTCAACGACTTCGCTGCGACCGGTGCTGGATTTCAAAATGTCTATGTTTACGTGCCCGGCAAAAACTGCATCTTCGATGTCATGTACACAATATGAAACGTCATCTGACCAATCCATAACTTGAGCTTCAAAACATGAAGTAGTTCCGGTTACACCTTCGCGCACCCAAGCAAACACATCTGCATCATCTTCGTAAACTCCGAATTTAACTTCGCCGGTTTGTTTAGTCCACGGATATTTTGATGCGGCATCAAGTGAAGCTCGCGTTAAGTTCAGCCCAATAGTTTGTCCTGGACGTGGTCCGGTTGCTGGGCTAATGGCTTTAGGTTCCAAGCGAGTTAGCAATCGGAAAGATTGTGCGTTTCCTTCGAAGCCACCTATGTCTTTAGCTAATTCATTTAGCGCAGTCTCGCCATTGTGACCAAATGGTGGATGACCAAGATCATGAGAAAGACATGCAGTATCAACTAAGTCCGGGTCACATCCCAATGCCGAACCAAGTTCGCGTCCAACTTGAGCAACTTCAAGTGAGTGAGTGAGTCGGGTGCGTGGAAAATCTTCTTGACCAGCTTCCATGACTTGAGTTTTCACACCAAGTCGCCGCAGTGCGGAGCTATGCATAACTCTGGCGCGATCTCTAGCAAACTCAGTACGCTCAACACTCTTGTTTGGTTCATTAACCCAGCGTTGGGAATCAAATTCGGTATAGGTGCCTAACATTTATCCACCACTGACCGCTAGTTCGGCTTCCCGAACTGTTTCAACTTCAGTTAGCGACATGCTCTGGGAATTAAGCCAGCCATCAGGCAAGTTAACTCGACGATCTGGCGTAGTTCTGCCGCGTGGAAGTTTAGCTAGCTCTTCATCCAAAATCTGATCTCGATTAATCGTGCTTAATAAATCATCGAATTCCTTCAGGCTGGAAATTAAAGACAGTGCGCCCCGAGTTTCGCTGCCTGCCACAACACCCTTTAGATACCAAGCCATGTGCTTGCGCATTTCCTGGCAGCCACGGAACTCGTCGCCATGCATTTCAACTAATAAGTCACCATGACGTCGCATCAAATCAACAATTACTCCAGCATTGGGTTCAGCCGGAACTGGTTCACCGGCAAACGATGCACGAATCTGACCAAACAACCAAGGTCGCCCTAAACATCCTCGACCAACTACTACTCCCCGAGCGCCAGTTTCATCGAGCATGCGCTGGGCATCAGCTGCTGACCAAATGTCACCGTTACCAAGAACTGGAGTGTTTGGAATGTGTTCAACGAGTCTGGCAATTGTGGTCCAGTCTGCTTTGCCACCGTAATACTGCGCCGCAGTTCGGCCATGCAGTGCAACCCAAGTTATGCCTGCATCAGATGCAATTTTTCCAGCATCCAAATAAGTAATGTGATCGGCATCAATACCAACGCGCATCTTTACCGTCACTGGCACTTTGCCTTGGGCATTCTTTACGGCTGAATTAACAATGCTGGAAAACAGATCACGTTTCCAAGGCAATGCGCTACCGCCACCTTTGCGAGTGACCTTTGGAACTGGGCATCCGAAATTCAAATCAACGTGATCTGCCATGTCTTCATCGACCAGCATCTTTACCGCAGCGCCAACAATGTCTGGATCGACGCCATAAAGCTGAGCGCTTCTGGTTTTTTCATCTGAATCAAAAGTGACTAAGTCCAAGGTTTCTGGATGGCGCATCAACAAAGCCTGCGAAGTTGTCATCTCGGCAACGTAAACCGTGTGATCAACGTCGACTTGACCGGCAGCATTTCGCATCTGAGTAGAAGCCTCACGGCATACTCTGCGAAACGCTCGGTTCGTAACTCCCGCCATAGGCGCAAGTTCGATAACCGGATCAGTGGCTAATAAATCTGCAAACATCAGCAGCCGACGAGGCGAGAGCCTAACCAAGAGACAACGGAATCAAGCCCAACGCGCTCTTGTTCCATAGTGTCTCGATCGCGAATAGTTACTGCATTGTCTTCTAGGGTTTCGAAGTCAACGGTTATGCAATACGGAGTACCAATTTCATCTTGACGACGGTAACGACGGCCGATTGCACCGGCATCATCAAATTCAATGTTCCAGTTCTTGCGAAGTTCGGTTGCCAAGTCCTTTGCTTTTGGACTCAAGTCAGCATTTCGTGACAACGGCAATATTGCTGCCTTGACCGGTGCCAGGCGTTTATCAAAACGCATTACTACGCGCTTATCAACGCCACCCTTGGTGTTAGGCGCTTCATCTTCGTCATAGGCCTCAAGCATGAATGCAAGTACTGCCCGAGTTAGACCAGCAGCAGGTTCGATTACATAAGGCACATACTTCTCACCAGATTCTTGATCGAAGAATGACAAGTCTTTGCCGGAAGCTTCCATGTGTGCTTTCAAGTCGAAGTCAGTGCGGTTTGCAATACCTTCAAGTTCGGCGAATTCACTGCCACCGAATTGGAAGCGGTATTCAATGTCCGTTGTGCGCTTTGAGTAATGCGAAAGCTTTTCTTTTGGATGTTCAAAGCGACGTAAGTTATCCGTTGATAGACCAAGGTCTACATACCAATTCCAACGCTCTTCGAGCCAGTACTCATGCCACTCTTCATCGGTGCCAGGTGGAACAAAGAATTCCATTTCCATTTGTTCAAATTCGCGAGTTCGGAAAATGAAGTT
>WLGZ01000008.1 GCA_009702945.1 Actinomycetota bacterium
AAGAGTCAGGTTCGAACTGTTGATCGCTCGGAGCGAATCAGAACTTATAACTTCCCAGAAAACCGATTGGCTGATCACCGCGTTGGATTCAAGAGCAATAATCTTGATGCCGTAATGAATGGTGACTTAGATCCAGTAATTGGTGCTTGCATGGAAGCGGACACCAAAGAGCGCCTAGCAACTTTGGGTGACTAATCATTTATGAGTTCGGATCCGCGAAATGCGATAAGTAAGGCAGCACTCTTACTAACTGAGGCACAAGTGTCCAGTCCGCAAGTAGACGCTGAATTTCTTCTTGCCCATGTCCTTGGAGTTGAAAGAAATCAATTAACTTCCGTTAACCAGATTTCAGACGAACAGCTTTTTGAATATGAAAACTTGGTGGCCAGACGGGCCAATCGCGTCCCACTTCAGCATTTAACTGGCATTGCATATTTCAGACATCTTGAACTTGCCGTTGGTCCTGGAGTTTTTGTGCCAAGACCTGAGACTGAGCTACTTGTTGAAGCAGCAATCAAGCATTTGAAAACTGTTAGCTCGCCTCGAATCGCTGTTGATCTTTGTGCAGGTAGCGGAGCAATTGCACTTTCCTTGGCTTTGGAAGTTCCCGGAACTACAGTTCATGCAGTCGAGTTGTCTGATGATGCTTTCAAATGGCTTACTCACAACGTGGTGGATCATGCTGCAAAACTTGAAGCAGCTGAATCACACGTGATCGTTCACCATGGCAATGCCGGTGACCAATCTTTGTTGAGTGAACTTTTCAATCAAGTCGATGCCTTAGTTTCTAATCCGCCTTACATTCCAAGCGAGATGATTCCACGCGATCCCGAAGCCCGCGATCACGATCCAGCGATTGCACTCTTTAGTGGAGCCGATGGACTAGATGTTGCGCGCGAAGTTGTTGTAGTTGCGGCCGAGCTGCTTAAGCCTGGTGGCTTTGTTGGCATGGAACATGCCGATGTGCAAGGGGAGAGCATGCCTGCACTTTTTGCTGCCATGCCAAATACCTGGACGAATGTAAGAGACAATTTGGATTACAACAAACTTCCTAGATTCACTACGGCCGTTAGGTCTGTAGGCGATGGCGTAGGAAGATAGTTACATGTCACAGGTTTACAAAGTTGATGCGCAGACTTCTGCAGCTGACATTGCATTAGCGGTTGATGCTGCAATTTCTGCCGTCAAAGCTGGCGGGCTCGCAGTCATTCCAACTGATACTTCATATGCCGTGATTTGTGATGCCTTCAATAACGGCGCAATTACTAAGTTGCGAATGGCTAAGAAACAGAATTCCGATATTGCGTTGCCTATCGCAGCCGGTTCAATTGAAACTATTCGTGGTGTTGCAAAGTTTTCAACGATTGCAAATGACTTAGCCAGTGCACTGTGGCCAGGTCCGTTGACACTGCTAACGGTTGCGCAGGATTCGTTGTCGTGGAACATCGGTCAGGCCGGATCTGCGTTAGCAGTTCGGGTTCCACATCATGAGGTTGCACAGGCTGTGTTAGCAGGAGTTGGGCCAACAGTTATGACCGGCGCCCAGACCATGGGACAGGCCGCGGTCCAGACTGTGGAACAAGCCCAAGCAGGCCTTTCCGATTTCGTCGATGTGTATTTAGATGGTGGGCAGTTAAGTGCCAGAATCTCAACGGTTATCGATGCCACGACCGATCATGTGCGCATGGTTCGAAGCGGTGAGCTCTCGTTAGCGCAAATTCGCGCAGTCCTGCCTTCGGTAATTGACGCATCTGCGTCCTAAGTCGCAAGCCCCTAGAATTGGTAAACCGCGGGGATGCGGTCAAAACGTTAAAGGTGAAAACAATGAGCAATACTTTCTTTGGATCTGACTTCGATGAGTTGAATGCGACCGATCCTGAAATTGCAAACGTTCTTTTGGACGAGCTAACTCGCTTGCGCACTGGCATTCAGTTGATTGCATCCGAGAATTACACTTCACCTGCAGTTTTGACAGCACTTGGTTCTACCTTGAGCAACAAGTACGCCGAAGGTTACCCAGGCAAGCGCTACTACGGCGGTTGTGAGGTAGTCGACGTAGCCGAGACCATCGGTATTGAACGTGCAAAATCTCTTTTTGATGCAGATCACGCAAACTTGCAGCCACACTCAGGTGCTAGTGCAAACATCGCAGTTTTCGGTGCATTCCTAAAACCAGGTGATACTTACCTGGCAATGGCACTACCTCACGGTGGCCACTTAACACATGGTGCAGGTGTTTCATATTCAGGCAAGTGGTTCAACCCAGTTCACTACGGAGTTGCCGAAGGATCTGAAAACATTGATTACGATCAACTTCGCGCTTTAGCTCGTGAACACAAGCCAAAGATGATCATTGCCGGCGGTTCAGCAATTCCTCGCCTAATTGATTTCAAGGCAATCCGCGAGATTGCAGATGAAGTTGGCGCAATCATGCACGTTGATGCCGCACACTTCATCGGACTTGTTGCAGGTAAAGCAATTCCATCTCCAGTTCCATATGCAGACGTTGTTTCGTTTACAACACATAAAGTTTTGCGTGGCCCACGTTCAGGAATGATCTTGTGCAAGGAAGAGCATGCAGCTGCAATCGATAAGGCCGTATTCCCGATGATGCAGGGTGGCCCGATGATGCACGTAATTGCAGCCAAGGCAGTTGCATTGAAGGAATGTGCTACTCCGGAATATCAGAAGTACGCAAAGGACGTAATTGTTAACGCCCAGGCATTGACTGCGGGTCTTGCTGCCGAAGGTATGCGCCCAGTTACTGGTGGAACAGATACTCACTTAGCACTTCTTGATCTTCAAGGAATTGATGTGAGCGGCAAGGAAGCCGAACAGCGTGCCGGTGATTCTGGAATTGTTTTGAACAAGAATTCAATCCCTTACGATCCAAAGCCAGCTGCTGTTACTTCAGGTGTTCGCGTTGGTACTCCTTCACTTACAACTCAAGGTATGGGCGTTCCTGAAATGGCGACAATCGCAAGCATGATTGGTCGCGCAGTTAAGTCTGATAACCCTGCTGTACATGCGGAAATTAAGGCAGAAGTCCTAGATCTAACTGCGAAGTTCCCGGCATACCCGCGTCCTTAACTAGATCTGGGGTCTAACCTTTATCTATGCGTGAGTATTTATTGTGTTTGGCAGCTGCCGCTGCCGTCACATATTTACTAACTCCTACGGCTCGCGCATTAGCAATTCGCTTTGGCGCCATGGCAGACGTGAGAGATCGCGATGTCCACATTTTCCCAACACCACGCTGGGGCGGACTAGCCATGTTGGCCGGCCTTGGAGTTGCAATCATTTTGGCGAGCCAACTGCCTTTAATGTCAACCATCTTCAATGACCGTCGTCAGATATACGCATTGATTATCGGTTGCCTAATCATCGTCGCCTTAGGCGTAATCGATGACAAGTTTGGGTTAGATGCCCCAACAAAACTTGTGGGACAAATCTTGGCTGCCGGAACTATGGCAATGCAAGGCGTGACTTTAGTTTGGTTACCGATTCGTGGAACTTTTATTCTTGATCCGACAACTTCGGTATTGCTTACTGTGTTAGTTGTGTTAGTAAGTATCAACGCAGTGAACATGGTGGATGGTTTGGACGGCTTAGCTGCCAGCATTGTTTTAGTTGGTGCTGGCGCATTCTTTGCCTACTCTTACTTTCTCTCGGTCGCCAATGGTTATCAGCGTGCGGCACTGGCAACTTTGGTGTCAGCTTCATTGATTGGAATGTGCGCTGGATTCTTACCGCACAACTGGTATCGGGCTCGAGTGTTTATGGGGGACACCGGATCAATGTTGATAGGTCTATTGATGGCAGCCTCGTCGATCATGCTCACCGGACAAGTTGATCCAGGTGGATTAAGTGGCGGAACATTGCTGCCCGCGTTCTTGCCGATCGTTCTTCCACTCTCAATTCTGGCTGTTCCGTTACTTGACTTGCTGTTGGCAGTAGTCCGAAGAACCCGAAAAGGCCGTTCCCCGTTTGCACCAGACAAAGAACATCTGCATCACCGCCTGCTCAAGTTGGGCCATGGCCAAGAGCGCGCAGTTTTGATCATGACCGCGTTTACTGGATTACTTGCATTTGGCGCAGTAAGTACTGCCTTTGTCCCGGTTTGGGTTACCGGATTAGGGGCAGGCTTAGGTGTGGTCGCACTTGCCAGCTGGGTGCTCAATCCACCTCGCACTAGAACCAGAGCAAGAACCTAAATTGAATGTTAAGTACCGCCCGTCACTAACCGAGAGCTAAATGAGAGACTGATTTTTATGACAAGCCAACGCCTAATTCTTCGAGCAGCCATTCCAACTTTTATAGTTGGCGCATTGGCGACAATCACTGGGTTTATTTCCAGTGGTACCAAGGGCTTAATTGCTGGAGTGTTCGGTACCTTACTTGTCGTGATTTTCTTCACAGCCGGACAACTGGCACTGGATAAAGTCATCCGCACCAATCCAGGAATTGCCACTTCGATGGCCTTATTGCTTTATTTGATCAAAGTCGCGGTCTTATTTGTTTTGTTGCTTCTGTTTAAGGACACTGAAGCCTTCGATACCAAGGTATTCGCCGCAACCATCGTTTCCTGCACGATCGTTTGGCTAGTTGCAGAAACCTGGGCATTTGCCACAGCAAAAGTCCTTTATGTCGAGCCTGGATCTGGTCCTGATATACGACCGGTTGATACCTCCCAGCCAAAAGATTTGTGACCTTGTGAAATTAATCGCAAAGCCAGGGGTCAGTTCTGCACCCCTGGAAATACCTGATAATCTGGCGGAGCAATGAAGGAAGACGGAGCTGAATTCCCCAACAGCACCGACAACCGCGAAACATCAGACATGGCCTGGCGTTCAGTTAGTAACTTAACTGCCGGGTTATTGCTGTATGGCGGACTTGGTTGGTTTCTCGGACAAAAGTTCGGACACCAAAACGCTTTCATAGCCGCTGGATCAATTCTTGGAATTGGCTTAGCGCTTTACCTCACCTACGCACGCGTTTCGGCAATGGATCGAAACACCACTACGAGTGACCGGAGGAAAGACCAGCAATGAGTGTAGTTAAGTTAAGCGGTGACAGTTCCTGTCCCGTAACACCACACCTGAATTCAGGTTGCGGTTTTCCTGCACCAAACGCTGAAATCTTTTTTCTAGAGCCATACACAACTTTGAATGTCTTTGGCATGGAGTTTGTAATTGGCAAAACTTCAATTCTTGCTGCCTTAGTTTCCTTGATCGTGGCAACGTTTTTCTTAGCTGCTGCCCGCCCACGCAAAATGGTGCCAGGCAAGTTGCAGTCACTCGGCGAACAGGCTTACTTGTTTGTCCGCGATCAAATTGCTCGTGAAGTAATTGGCAAAGACGGCGATCGTTTCGTGCCGTTCCTAGGTTCCCTTTTCTTCTTTGTTTGGATTTCAAACTTGATGGGTGTTATCCCAGGTGCGCAATTCCCAATCATGTCCAGCTTGGCTTTTCCGGTTTCCCTGACTCTGATGGTCTACGCGACCTACATGTACATCGGTATGAAACATCAAGGTCCAATCAGATTCTTTACCAGCGCAATGTTCCCTCCAGGTGTGCCAAAGGCAATGTATGTCTTGCTCGCACCACTTGAACTGCTACAACTTGTTGTTACTCGCCCTGTTACTCAGGCGATCCGTTTGTTTGCAAACATGTTCGCTGGTCACTTGCTGCTTACGACATTCACTTTGGCGGCTTACTACTTGCTTTCCCCATCCATCATCAGCGGCCTAGGTTCGGTCACTTCTTTTGGAGTTACCGTAGTTCTAACCGGATTCGAAATGTTTATTCAAGGACTCCAGGCATTCATCTTTACGCTTTTGACTGCCGTTTACATTGGTGGATCGTTACACGCAGAACATTAAGATTTTTCAATTGAGCAATCGATTGGAACTTGCAAGACAGAAAGTAAACCTGAGTTACTGGACAAGCCAGTAACTCTCGACAGAAGGAATAAGTTATGTCAGTGCTAGCAGAAGTAACCGGCTCGATCGGTTCAATTGGCTACGGCCTTGCAGCTATCGGTCCAGGCGTTGGTATCGGAATCATCTTCGGTAACGGTGTGCAAGCTATTGCACGTCAGCCAGAGGCTTACGGCGTTATCCGCCAGAACATGATTCTTGGCTTCGCGCTAACTGAAGCCCTTGCTCTAATCGGCTTCGTTGTCCCATTCGTTTTTGGTGCTTAATTCAAATCGAGGTTTAACCTACCGTGTTTAACATCATCGCTGCTGAATCTGAAGTCAACATCCTGCGCTTGCCGCTAGATGAATTGATTATCGGAACACTTGCGTTTGCCATTGTTTTCTTCGCGCTTGCAAAGTTTGCATTCCCTGCAATCAGCAAGACTCTTGAAGACCGTGCCGATGCAATTGAAGGTGGGCTAGCGCGCGCAGAAAACTCGCAAGCAGAGGCTGCGGCCATGCTCGAGCAATACCGCGCTCAACTAGCTGACGCCCGAGGTGAAGCTGCAACAATTCGAGCCGAAGCACAAGCTGAAAAAGCAGCCATGATTGAAAGTGCTCGTGGTGAAGCAGCAACAGCTGCCGCATCAGTAACCGAGCGCGCTCAGGCTCAGATTGAAGCCGAGCGTAGTCAAGCCATGGCATCGCTACGTCGCGACGTAAGTGAACTGGCCTTAACACTGGCTGGCAAAGTCGTAGGGGAATCCCTAACTGACGATGCTCGCGCACGTGCTTCGGTTGACCGCTTCATCGCAGACCTAGAAGTTGAGGCAGCTAAGTAATGATTGGTGCATCCCGCAATAGTTTGGCTTTGGTTCAGGGGACTCTTCGTTCCCGTTCCGGTCAGGGCGATCTGTCCGCTCTTTCTGCTGAGTTACTTGCGGCTGCCGATGTTTTGGCTGGAGAAAAATCCCTTCGTCAAAACTTGGCCGACAGCGGACAGCCAAGTGCAGTCCGTAGTGCTCTAATCAATGACGTGTTTGGGTCAAAAGTTAGCGCCCTAACCGTTGAGGTGCTTGGTGAAATTGTTGCTGCGCGCTGGTCTTCAGACACCGACTTGGTAGATGCTGTTGAGTTGCTTGGTTCCCAAGCTGCTTTTGTGGCTGCTGACAAGGCTGGATCTCTGGATCGCGTGGAAAGCGAACTGTTTCACTTTGGTCGAGCAGTTCAGGCGTCGTCGGAGCTGCAAATGACCCTTACTGATCCATCACTTAGCGCTCAAACCAAGTCAGCAATTGTTGGTGACTTGATCGGAAGCAAAGTTGACTCAATCACTCTGGGTTTGATCAGGCATGTTGCTGGACATCTCCGCGGACGACGCGTTGATTCAGTCCTAGAAACACTTGGCAACCTAGCTGCCGAACAGCGCAATCAAGTAGTTGCTGAAGTTAGATCCGCAGTCTCGCTAGATGCCAATCAAACTAGCCGACTATCTGCTGCGCTTTCGAAGATCACTGGCAAGAACGTAAGAATCAATGTGGCAATTGATCCATCTGTACTTGGTGGAATTTCAGTAACCATCGGAGAAGACGTAATCGATGGTTCAATCGCCGCTCGACTTGAAAGTGCCCGCAGATCCTTGCTGGCATAGCCCGAAAAGACCAAAGTAAACCCCACGAATTAACAAGCAAGAACTAACAAGAAGAAAGCAGGACACCATGACGGAACTCTCGATCCGCCCGGATGAGATCCGCGACGCTATTGCTCGCAATGTTGAGTCGTTTACGGCTGGAACTTCGCGCGAAGAAGTCGGACAGGTAACCCAGACCGGTGACGGTATTGCTCGCGTTGAAGGCTTGCATTCCGCAATGACTAACGAATTGCTTGAGTTCGAGGGCGGCCTTAAGGGCCTTGCTCTGAACCTTGACGTTCGTGAGATCGGTGCTGTTCTTCTTGGAGATGGCTCAAAGATCGCTGAAGGTCAAAGCGTAAAGCGCACTGGCGAAATTCTTTCGGTTCCAGTTGGCGATGGCTTCCTAGGTCGCGTAGTTGATCCACTTGGTAACCCAATCGATGGTCTTGGTCCAATTGCAGCCGACGGTCGTCGCGCACTTGAAACTCAGGCACCAACTGTGGTTCAGCGCCAGCCAGTTAAGGAGCCGATGTTAACCGGCCTTAAGGCAATCGATGCGATGACAGCTATCGGACGTGGCCAGCGTCAGTTGATCATTGGTGACCGTCAGACTGGAAAGACTGCAGTTGCAATCGACACAATTTTGAACCAGCGTGAAAACTGGAAGTCAGGCGACAAGAAGAAGCAGGTTAAGTGCATCTACGTTGCTATCGGCCAAAAAGGTTCAACGATTGCTGCTGTTAAGGGCGCACTCGAAGAATTCGGCGCAATGGAATACACAACAATCGTTGCTGCTCCAGCATCTGACCCTGCAGGTTTCAAGTACCTAGCTCCTTACACCGGTTCTGCAATTGGTCAGTACTGGATGTACAAGGGCGAGCATGTATTGATCATCTTTGATGACCTTTCAAAGCAGGCAGAGGCATACCGCGCTGTTTCCTTGCTTCTTCGTCGTCCGCCAGGCCGCGAGGCTTACCCAGGTGACGTTTTCTACTTACACTCACGTTTGCTAGAGCGTTGTGCAAAGCTTTCCGATGATCTAGGTGCAGGTTCCATGACCGGTCTACCAATCATCGAAACTAAGGCAAACGACGTTTCGGCATACATTCCAACCAACGTAATTTCCATCACCGATGGTCAGTGCTTCTTGGAATCTGATCTCTTCAACTCCGGTATTCGTCCAGCTATCAACGTAGGTATTTCGGTATCCCGCGTGGGTGGTTCAGCGCAGCCAAAGTCAATGAAGAAGGTTGCTGGTCGTCTACGTCTTGATCTAGCTCAGTACCGCGAACTAGAGGCATTCGCTGCTTTCGGTTCCGATCTTGATGCTGCATCAAAGGCACAGCTTGAGCGTGGTTCCCGCCTTGTAGAACTTCTAAAGCAGGGTCAGTACCAGCCACAGTCAATGGAGCGCGAAGCAGTTTCAGTTTGGTCCGGAACTTCTGGAAATCTTGACGATGTTCCAGTTGAAGACATCCGTCGATTTGATGCGGAATTCCTAGATCACGTTGAGCGCAATCACAATGCAATCTTCGAATCAATTCGCACATCAACTGATCTTTCCGATGACAACATCAGTTCATTGGAAAAGGCAATTGGCGAATTCAAGAAGCAGTTCCGCACATCAGCTGGTAATTCACTAATCAACGAAGCACCAGTTGCAGCAATCGAAGAAGCTGACATTGATGTCACTCAGATTGTGAAGGTCAAGGCTTAAGCATGGGAGCTCAACTCAGGGTCTACAGACGGCGGATCAAATCCGTCCAGTCGACCAAGAAGATTACGAAGGCTATGGAGCTAATTGCTTCATCGCGTTTCGTCAAGGCGCAACAGCGCGTTGAAGCTTCTTTGCCTTACACCCAAGAGCTACTTCGGGCGATTTCAGCCGCGGTATCTCATGGAAACAGCAAGGGCGCTTTGGTCTCTGAGGTTGAAAATCGAAAGCGCGCTGCGGTAATTCTGATCACTTCAGATCGCGGTCTTGCTGGCGCGTATTCCTCTGCCATCATCAAAGAAGGCGAAGGACTTAACGCGCTGCTTAAGGAAGAAGGCGTTACTCCTGAGCACTACTTAGTAGGACGTAAGTCAGTTGGGTACTACAAGTTCCGCGAGCGCAAGATTGCAAACTCGTGGACTGGTTTTACTGACCAACCAACTTATGAAGATGCTAAGCGCATTGCTGCTGCAGTGTTTGAAGCCTTCAACTTGCCAACTGCTGAAGGTGGCGTAGACGAAATCCATTTGGTTTACACGCACTTCGTAAACATGGCAGTGCAAGAAGTTCGAGTTCGTCGGATCCTTCCAGTAGAAATTCTTGAAGTTTCTAAAGCTGAGGCTTCCGAAAAACTTGATACCAAAGTTTTCCCACTTTATGACTTTGAGCCAAGCCCAGAAGCTGTGCTCGAAGCTTTATTGCCTCGATACGTCGAGAACATGATTTACACCGCACTGTTGTTAGCTGCAGCCAGTGAACACGCCGCTCGTCGTCGTGCCATGAAGTCTGCATCTGACAATGCTGAAGAACTAATCCGCACACTTGCTCGTCAGGCCAACCAGGCCCGTCAGGCAGAAATCACCCAGGAAATCAGTGAAATCGTCGGCGGCGCCGACGCACTGGCTTCCGCATAACCAGGGAGTAAGTAGATATGACAACCACGACACAGACATCTGTCGGCCGAATCGCTCGCGTTACCGGTCCTGTTGTTGACGTTGAGTTTCCAGTCGAAGGCATGCCAGCGCTTTATAACGCGCTGGAAGTTGATGTTGACTTCGGTGATGGAGAAAAGCGTCTGCTAACTCTTGAGGTTGCCTTGCACATTGGCGACAACATGGTTCGCGCGATCTCGATGCAGCCAACGGACGGTCTAGTCCGTGGCGCTGAAGTTCGCGACACCGGTGACTCAATCACAGTTCCAGTTGGTGACGTTACAAAGAGTCACGTATGGAACACACTTGGTAAGCCACTTGACGTGCCAGAAGCATCACTTGAAATCAAAGAGCGTTGGGGAATCCACCGTCCAGCGCCAACCTTTGATCAGCTCGAATCAAAGACTGAAGTTTTCTGGACAGGTATCAAAGTTATTGACTTGCTAACCCCTTACGTTAAGGGTGGAAAAATCGGCCTTATGGGTGGTGCCGGTGTAGGTAAGACTGTTTTGATTCAGGAAATGATCACTCGTGTTGCTAAGAACTTCGGTGGTGTATCGGTATTCGCTGGTGTGGGTGAACGTACCCGTGAAGGTAACGACCTTTTCCTAGAAATGACCGAGTCCGGCGTTATCGCTGATACTGCGTTGGTATTCGGCCAGATGGATGAGCCACCAGGCACCCGTCTTCGCGTGGCTTTGTCAGCACTAACCATGGCTGAGTACTTCCGCGATGTTCAAAAGCAGGACGTACTTCTTTTCATCGATAACATCTTCCGCTTCACCCAGGCAGGTTCAGAAGTTTCAACACTTCTTGGCCGTATGCCTTCTGCTGTGGGTTACCAACCAACACTTGCTGATGAAATGGGTGTGCTTCAAGAGCGCATTACTTCAACTCGTGGCCACTCGATTACTTCACTTCAGGCGATTTACGTTCCTGCAGATGACTTGACCGACCCGGCTCCAGCTGCAACCTTCGCTCACCTTGATGCGAACACCGTTCTTAGCCGTCCGATTTCGGAAAAAGGTATCTACCCGGCTGTGGATCCACTTGATTCCAGCTCCCGTATTTTGGATGCCCGTTACGTTGGCGCCGAGCACTACGCAGTTGCTGCCGAAGTTAAGCGAATTCTTCAGAAGGCTAAAGAACTTCAGGACATCATCGCCATTCTTGGTATCGATGAACTTTCCGAAGAAGACAAGATCCTGGTTAACCGTGCCCGTCGTATTGAGCGCTTCCTGTCACAGAACATGTTCGTGGCTGAAGCCTTCACCGGCCAAAAGGGTTCCTTCGTTCCAGTTGAAGAAACTGTTGCTTCATTTAAGAAGCTAACTGAAGGTGAATACGATCACCTGCCAGAGCAGGCATTCTTCATGGCTGGTGGCATCGATGACGTTATCGAGAACGCCAAGAAGCTTCAGGGCTAATCGTGTCTGAACTTAACGTTTCCGTCGTAGCTGTAGACCGTAGTATTTGGGTTGGACCAGCTAAGTCGATCGTTGCCAAGACTCCAGAAGGCGAGATCGGCATTTTGCCAGGTCACGAACCAGTGCTGTCTTTGTTAGTGAACGGCGTTGTTCGGATTGAACCTACTGAAGGTTCGAAAGTAGCAATTGCAGTTCACGGCGGTTTCGTAGCCATGGATTCGGACAACGTTCGCATCTTGGCTGAGACTGCTGAACTATCAAGCGACATCGATGTAGATCGCGCCCAGAAAGCTCTGGATCGCGCACGAGCAGCTGGTGAAGATTCGCCAGAGGCACTTGCTGCAGCACATCGCGCTGAAACTCGTTTGAAGGCAGCCGCAGCGGTTACCGCATCAGGAATGCATAACTAGTTCTATAACTTAAAAAGAGCCGAGATTTTTCTCGGCTCTTTTTATTTCACCTTGTAAGACTTTGAAGTTACTTTTTCACTTGGCGCAATGATTTGAACGCGGTAGGTGCCAGATCGACTTAACTTAACCTGAACCGAAGGTGTAGTCGTAATCTTAAGAACTGTTTTCCATTTCTTGCCAACTTTGCGTTGCACCCAAGTCTTCGATCCCGTTGGTGCAGTCACAACTACGGTTAATTTGCGCTTCTTTGCAACTTTGACACTGAGGGTTTCTTTGATTTTTGGAACCACTACGACTGGTGCAGTCTCAACTATCGGTGCCGGTTCAGGTGTTGGCTGGGGAGTAGGAGCAATGATTGCACCTGGTGTGATGACTTCAGGGGTTCCGCTAACCAGCACATCAACTGGTTGCGGTGTTGATGATGGGGTAGCACATACTGGGGTGGCGCATTCCAGTGAAGCAAATGGATTGATAACACCTAGTCCATATCGACTTACCGAATAATCGGAATTTGATTTAACTGCAACAGATTCAATTGCTGTTCGAATTGTGGCTGGTGAAGTACTGCCAGAGGCAGCGGTATTACGTTGAATTATCAGAGCTGCAAGCGCTGCAACATGTGGAGATGCCATAGAAGTTCCAGAAAGTCGCGCGTAACCAGTCCCAGTTGGCCAGCTTGAAAGGATTGCTGAGCCCGGAGCTGCAACATCTATATAGTTTCCAGAATTTGAATAGCTTGCAATGAGATTTGATTCCGTGGTGGCAGCAACGGCGATAGCGCCGGGATATGCGGCTGGGTAACTTGCTGCTGCTCCGGATCCACCATTTCCAGCAGCTGCAACGACGGTAACGCCGCTTGCTACTGCTTGCTCAACGGATATTCGAATCAAGGAATAATCCAAAGTTCCGCCAAGGGAAAGGTTGATTACCTTTGCGCCATTTGCAACTGCGTAATCAATTGCAGCTGCAATGTCAGAAAGCCAGCCAGAACCATCTGCACCAAGTACTCTGAGCGGCAAAATTGTCGCGCCAGGAGCTACACCAGTAATTCCAACTCCATCGTTCTTAGCTGCAATGATTCCGGCAACGTGAGTGCCATGTCCATTCTCATCCAGCACCCCAGTGCCACGACAAACATTGTTCGGACTGGTAACCCAATCGCAACCATCAAGAACTTGACCACCGTTCAACTCTGGATTCTCTCGATCTACTCCAGAGTCGATAACGGCGACTTTAACGTTAGTTCCGGTAAAGGAGGTATGGATTTCAGCTAGCCGCATTGCCGTGTAGTTCCATTGTGTATAGGAAGTTGTAGGTGCTGGAATAGCGGCGGCACCAATTGTAGGTTCGTCAATCAGCGAAATTTTCTCGTCAACTAAAACTGCAATGAAATCGGGATCACTGGAGGTTGCTCTTAGCGTGTAATCAAGTGCTGCTTTGGACTTTAGATTCAGCACTGAGGTTTCTGGCTGGTTGTTTTCTTCGGTAACAACAATGAGGCGTAAAGCACCATCTGCAATCTCAGTTGCTAATTCTTGATAGCTAGTGGCCTCAGCGCGGACACTTTCTTGCCAGTCTGATTCCGGTGCCGAAACATCAATGGCGTTAGCAGGGGAACTGGCCAGTGGGCTTAGCAAGAGTGCCATTGCCAACGAATAGGACATTAAGGTTCGCCGAGGACGCACTTGGCCATCCTTTATTTCAGCGCTCATTTCTTGGCTCCCTAATTCTCTAAGTTTAACTAATGTCCGATTGCCTGGAATCCTGAAAATGTCCCGCAATAGCCAAGGTTCATCCAAGATTTACCGGGTTGTTGTCCTAAATAACCCAACCTCTAGGCTCAAGGTATGACACCTCGCATTGCAGTAGTCGGCAGTATCAACGCCGATCTAGTGGTCCAGATGCCAAAGCTTCCAGGCCGCGGAGAAACGGTTAGCAGTGCCGAGCCAGCTTGGTTCCCTGGTGGCAAAGGCGCCAACCAAGCTGTTGCCGCTGCGCGCATGGGTGGAAACGTTTCTATGTTTGGCGCAATCGGCGCTGATGAACCAGGTCAGATGTGTTTATCCGCATTGAAACAAAGTGGAGTCAATGTTGACGCGGTGGTAAAGGTTTCATCTCCAACTAGCACCGCACTTGTCATGGTTGAACATTCAGGCGAAAACCAAATCGTAGTTGCAGATGGTGCTAACCAATACGCATCTTTTGATGCAGCACAAATTTCCGCCGCAGACGCTGTCTTAGTTCAATTTGAAATACCTGAGTCAGTAATTGTTGAAGTTGGGAAAGCGGCCAAAGGTATTTTCTGCGTTAATGCAGCTCCAGTTCGCGAGTTATCTGATGAGCTGGCCGGTTTGATTGACGTCTTAATTGTTAACGAACATGAGTTTGCGCAACTTGGCGAACCAAAATCAGGCCTAGTGATTGTTACTGCTGGGTCAAAAGAAGTGGTTGCTTATCAAAATGGGGAAGTTGTCGCTAAGTCACAGCCACCAAAAGTAGAAGCTTTGGACACAGTGGGTGCAGGCGACACATTTGTAGGTGCATTCGTGGTCGCCTATGCATCAGGAAAAACAATTCCCGATTCATTAGATCTAGCATGTGCTGCTTCTGCTCTTTCAACGTTAAAGCTTGGTGCTCAATCTGGAATGCCAACAGCAAGTGAAGTAAACGAATTTTTCAATAAGTAGAGACATCTAAGTAAAGAGGAAACATGACCCGCGCACTTTTAATTGACACTGATCCTGGAATTGATGACGCAGTTGCAATCGCGCTTGCCTTGGCATCACCAGAAGTAGATGTAATTGGCATCTCTACCGTTGGTGGAAACTCTGGTCTTGAA
>WLGZ01000080.1 GCA_009702945.1 Actinomycetota bacterium
AAATAAGATCCACCCGCGCTTAGACACAATCCCGATTCTAGACATAGAGCATTTCCCAGTATTCTTAGGGATCATGAGCGAGCAGGTTATCCCAGATCCCAATTTCTATGACGTTCACGCGGTTCAGGAGAAATGGCTGCCAGTTTGGGATGAATTAGCCCCATTTAGATCAGGTCGACCTGATGATTCTCGACCAACTAAATATGTGCTCGACATGTTCCCGTATCCATCGGGCGACCTTCATATGGGTCACGCCGAGGCTTATGCCTTAGGCGATGTGATCTCTCGGTATTGGGTGCATCAAGGCTTCAACGTCATGCACCCAATTGGATGGGACGCCTTTGGACTTCCGGCTGAAAACGCAGCCATCAAGCGCAACGAAAGTCCTGCAATTTGGACTTACGAAAATATTGCGATTCAAAAAGCTTCAATGCGCAGGTATGCCTGTTCATTCGACTGGGATCGTGTCCTAAATACTTGCGACCCGGAGTACTACCAATGGAACCAATGGTTCTTCTTGCAAATGTATGAACGCGGACTGGCTTACCGAAAAGATTCCGCAGTTAACTGGTGCCCTTCGTGTCAGACAGTTCTTGCTAACGAGCAGGTTGTTGGTGGCGAATGCGAACGTTGCGACTCTGCAGTAACTAAAAAGAAATTGAATCAGTGGTATTTCAAGATCACGGATTACGCTGATCGCCTACTTGATGACATGAAGGAACTTGAAGGCCAATGGCCAGAGAAAGTTCTCTTGATGCAGCGCAACTGGATTGGTAGATCTCAAGGCGCCGAAGTTAGTTTTGAAATCGAAGGTCGCGACGAATCTGTAGTCGTATACACAACACGTCCTGACACTTTGTATGGTGCAACTTTCTTCGTAGTGGCTGTTGACTCAGCACTTGCTGCCGAATTAGCACAGGGGACTGAAAGCGAAACTGCATTCCAGGAATACTTGGAAAAAGTTAAATCAACTAGTGACATGGACCGCTTGGCTACTGATCGCCCAAAGTCGGGTGTCTTCCTAAATCGTTACGCCATCAATCCAGTTAATGGTGAGCGACTTCAGATTTGGGCAAGTGATTACGTTCTTGCTGATTACGGAACTGGCGCAATCATGGCCGTACCTGCGCATGACCAAAGAGATCTTGATTTTGCCAAGGCTTTTGATTTACCAATTCGCGTAGTTGTGGCATCTGAAACTGATCCTGCGATCACAGGTGAAGCAACTGCAGACGATGGCGCGCACGTTAACTCTGGAAACCTTGATGGCCTTGGCAAAGCCGATGCGATTGCAAAGATTATTTCTGAGCTTGAAGTCAAGAAGCTGGGTAAGCCAGCAACAAACTACCGTCTTCGCGACTGGCTGATTTCTCGTCAAAGGTTCTGGGGAACTCCAATTCCGATCATTCATTGCCCATCTTGTGGCGAAGTGCCAGTACCGCTGGATCAATTGCCAGTTAAGTTGCCAGATGCTGCCGGACTTGATCTTGCACCTAAGGGAACATCACCGCTAGGCGCAGCCGATGAGTGGGCAAATGTGCCATGTCCAAAGTGTGCAGGTCCTGCTCGACGCGATGCGGACACCATGGATACTTTCGTTGATTCATCTTGGTACTACATGCGTTATCTGAATCCGCAACTAAGTACTGCGCCATTTGATCCAGACCAGGCAAAGAAGTGGCTACCAATCGACCAATATGTCGGTGGCGTCACGCACGCAATCTTGCACTTGCTTTACAGCCGATTCTTTACCAAGGTCATGTACGACATGGGCATGGTTAATTTCGTTGAACCTTTCAAGCGCTTACTGAATCAAGGCATGGTCCAGATGGATGGATCTGCAATGAGTAAGAGCCGTGGCAACTTAGTAAAACTAAGCGAAGAATTAGATGAACATGGTGTTGATGCAATTCGTTTAGCTCTGGTCTTCTCAGGTCCACCTGAAGATGATGTTGACTGGGCCGACGTTTCACCAAGTGGTGCCAGAAAGTTCTTGGCTCGCGCTTACCGCCTTGCTGGTGATGTGAATAGCGAACCGGGTTGTGACTTCACTACTGGTGATCTTGCACTTCGCAAAGCCACTCACAAAGCGTTAAACGATGCTCAACTTGCCGTTGAGACTTACCGCTTCAATGTTGCAGTTGCTCGAACTATGGAACTAGTGAATGTAACTCGTAAAGCAATTGATTCAGGTTGCGGCCCAACTGATCCAGCAGCTCGCGAAGCTACCGAAGCTGTAGCGATCATGCTTTCGTTGGTTGCGCCTTACACCGCAGAAGAGATGTGGGCACGCCTTGGACACAAGCCAACTGTTGCGCTTGCCCCTTGGCCAGAAGTTGATCCAAAACTTTTGGTTGAAGATTCAGTGCAGTGTGTCATTCAGGTGAATGGAAAAATCAAAGAGCGCTTAGAGATTCCACCAAACATCACAGAAGATGAAATGCGGGAATTGGCAATGAGCCAGGCATCTGTAATTGAAGCCATTGCTGGTCAGAACATCAAGGTAGTTGTGGTCAAGCCGCCAAAGCTCGTAAACATAGTGCTCGGATAACTAATGTCTGTTGGCATAGTCACTGACTCAACTTGCTACTTACCTGCTGAAGTAATTGCAGAACTTGGCATAGAAGTTGTGCCACTTCAAGTAATTAGTAATGGTGTTGCCTTCAATGAAGTAGGTGGCATCACAGTTGACGAAGTTGCCACTGCCTTGCGAAGCGGTAAGTCAGTAACCACATCACGTCCCAACCCCGAAGTATTTGTTGCAGCTTTCGAAAAGCTACATAACGCGGGTCATGAATCAATAGTTAGTGTGCACTTATCCAGTGAGCTTTCTGGAACTTACGAATCAGCCGTGCTGGCCAGTCGAAAAGTAGATTTTCAGGTCGATGTTGTTGACTCTCGAGGAATTGCAATGATGCTTGGATTCGCAGCCCAAGCCGGCGGAAAGTTGGCAAACTCGGGCGGCAGTCACGCTGATGTTCTTGATTTGATCCAACGCAAGTGCGCTGGCGCTTCCATTATTTTTTATGTTGACTCACTTGAATTCCTTGAAAAAGGTGGGCGCATAACTGCAATGCAAGCCAAAATGGGCGCATCGATGAACCTCAAACCACTTCTTCACATGATCAATGGAAAAGTTGAGCAGCAGGAATTAGTAAGGTCCAGTGAAAAATCAATCGCACGAATGATTGAAATTGTTGGGGCAGCGGCCCGGATTAAGTCTGAGATCGCAATTCATCATGTCGAAGCACTCGATGCGGCCAACAGCGTTGCCCAGCAGCTCAAAGAATTAACTGGAATAGCGACGATTTCAGTAACAAGTGCTGGCGCAGTTGTTGGAACCCACGTTGGCCCAGGAGCTTTAGCTGTCGTAGTAAGTCCACAGGTTTAGTTACCCCACAATTTAGATCACACTGGGATTTACCGGACCCTAATTACTAGGGTCCAAAACATGCAGCTATTCAACAAACCCAAAGTTCAAGTATCAGTAACTGCATCTGAACGCCTTGCAAAACTTTTGGGTGGCCGACCTGAGCACTTGCCAGCACCTGAGTCTGCGCAGATTTTGATCACGCCACCACCACAGGCAATCAATCCAATCCTGAAGATCGTAATCGTGGCAGTACTAGTAACTGCTGGCTTAGTTTGGTTAAACCGACCAGCTCCAGTTGCGGTGCCAGAAGTAGCCAGTACTGGAATTCCAATCACAGCAAATAACAGCACTGCCGTTTCTCCTCAAGGAATTGATCAAATAGTTGTTGACGTAAAGGGGGATGTTCAAACTCCAGGACTTGTAACGCTTCCAGCGGGAGGAAGAGTTGCAGATGCGATTGCTGCAGCCGGGGGAGTAATTCCAAGTGCAGACGTGACCGCAATCAATCTGGCGGAAAGATTGTCCGATGGCCAAATGATTTTCATCGGCAACGCTCAATCAATGCAGTTAAGTTCAGATCCCCGAATAAACCTCAATCTTGCAACCGAGGCGGAGCTAGATTCATTGCCTGGAGTTGGACCAGTTATGGCTGGTCGAATAATTGCCTGGCGCGATTCTAATCAGCGGTTTCATTCCATCGAAGAGTTGCAAGAAGTACCGGGTATAGGACCGAAAGTTTTTGCGAACTTAAAAGCGCTTGTTCGTATTTAAGTGGACTTTCGACTTAGTTCCTTAGCTGTTGCTACCTGGCTTTCAGCAGCAATTGTCATCACTTCGGTAGGACTAGCTAATCCCGTCTGGGTTAGCGCAATGTGTGCGACCTTCATTTTGGTGGCTCGAGTATTCATCCAAAAGTTTGCAAGCGATGTGATCGAGACCAAGACACTACTAGCCATGATTCTGCTCGGCACCATACTTGGCACTGGGATTGCGGCACTTCGGATTTTGCCGCTCATAACAGGTCCGATTGCGCAAGCAAGCCAATCGAACTCTGTCGTGTCAGGAATCGCAACGATTACCTCAGACCCAGTAGTCACGCATAGTAAAGAAGCCTTGAACTGGAATGATCGCAAACTCTTACGGATTACATTGCGAATTGATTCTTTGACTGCGCGAGGCAAAACCTTCAATGTCGGATCGCCTGTCATGTCATTCATTACAGAGCCAGAACTGATTGCAGTTGCCGAGAATTACATTCCAGGACAGCGATTTGAGTTTTCCGGAAAACTAACGCCGGCCCCGATTGGGAAGCCATTTGCTGGCTATCTCAAACTCTTGGAGCCGCCAGTTTTGGTTCAGTCGGCACCTCGATATCAAATTTTGGCAGCTAACCTGCGAAGTGGATTACATGAATCATTGCGATTCAGTTCCGATGCTGCGCAAGGCCTGGTGCCAGGTCTAGCGCTAGGGGATAGTTCGGCATTAAAGCCAGAGTTGGCCAATCAAATGAAGGCTGCCGGACTGACACATCTAATTGCAGTGTCTGGAACAAACGTCACACTGTTAATTGTTGTAGTCCTGGCAGTCCTGCGCGGGTTTCGAGTAAATCGAAATTGGCAATACTTCGCCACCGTTATCGCGCTGCTTGCATTTGTAGTTTTAGTTAG
>WLGZ01000081.1 GCA_009702945.1 Actinomycetota bacterium
GTGCTTGGCATGGTCGCGCCTCAAGATAAAGCAAGCGTGCTTGCATCCGGAACTGTGTACGTCGCACCCAATACTGGGGGCGAATCCTTTGGCATTGTGTTGTTGGAAGCAATGGCAAGTGGGACACCCGTAGTTGCCAGTGACTTGGAAGCTTTTGAACGGGTGCTAAATCATGGCAAGGCTGGCATAACTTTCGAAAACGAAAATTCAGCCGACTTAGCAAAGGTAGTTTCTGGTTTGCTGTCGGATCCAAACCGATGCGCAGAACTTACTGCTCAAGGAAAGTTGCGAGCAGCGGAATTTGATTGGTCTGTAGTTGCCGAACGGATCGTGGATGTCTACGAGTCAATCAGAGTGCCAGGTGTGAAAGTTGAACCAGACTTAACTGGCCAAATGATCGGTCGACTCGGTCGCGGCAGAATAACCCCAGAGATGCGGAGTGATTAATGAATAGTCAATCGATCATCCTTATTGTGGTCATTGCTTTTGCAGTTTGGTACTTGTCACATCAAGCCGGCCGACTTGATCGTCTGCATCATCGAATTGAAGTAACTGAACTTGCGCTGCACGGCCAACTCGTAAGACGTGGGGGAATCGTTGCTGAGTTAGCAGCCGTACCTGGAATTGATCCCGCGCTGTCGGTGCTCTGGGGGCAGGCTGCGCACGAGGCACTAATTTTGCAAGAGGTCTCATCGCCGGAACGAACCCAAGTCGAAGACGAGTTAACGAGTATTTTGGTTATGACTTTGGACGAAGCCGAGGAAGTCAACGAAATCCGAAGCAATCAACATGCCTCAGCTTTGCTCGATGAGTTGGCCCAAGTCTGCGATCGCATCCAAATGAGCCAGCAATTCCATACGGATGCGGTGCGAGATTGCCTTGAGATCCGTGAGCAATTTTTGGTTAGGTTCTTCCGTTTGGCTGGCAGGGCTAAACCGCCCGTCCCAGTCGATCTGGATGTCCAGATTCCGCCAGCCTTAGCCGACTAGCAAAAAAGCCCCGGCTCGCTAGACTTGGGGAAACCTAAGAAACATTAAAAGGATCAACATGGCAACGGATGCAGCAAGCACAGGCGTAACTGGTACTACCCGCGTTAAGCGTGGAATGGCCGACATGCTTAAAGGTGGCGTCATTATGGACGTCGTTAACGTGGAGCAGGCCAAGATTGCTGAAGACGCTGGCGCAATTGCAGTAATGGCGCTGGAACGCGTACCTGCAGACATTCGTGCCCAGGGTGGCGTAGCTCGCATGTCTGATCCGACCATGATCGATGAAATCATTCAGGCAGTCTCCATTCCAGTTATGGCAAAGGCTCGCATCGGACATTTTGTTGAAGCGCAAGTTATCCAAAGTCTTGGTGTTGACTACATCGACGAATCTGAAGTTCTAACTCCGGCTGATTACATCAATCACATCGACAAGTGGGCGTTCACAGTTCCTTTCGTATGTGGCGCGACAAATCTTGGTGAAGCACTTCGTCGCATTAATGAAGGCGCCGCAATGATTCGCTCTAAGGGTGAAGCAGGAACTGGTGACGTATCTAATGCAACTGGTCACATCCGCACAATCAAGGGTGAGATTCGTCGACTATCTTCGATGAGCAAAGACGAACTTTACGTAGCAGCCAAAGAACTTCAAGCACCTTACGATTTAGTTTGCGAAGTAGCTGAAAAGGGTGCGCTTCCAGTTGTACTTTTCACAGCTGGTGGAATTGCAACACCTGCAGATGCAGCCATGATGATGCAGCTTGGCGCTGACGGCGTATTTGTTGGCTCTGGAATCTTCAAGTCTGGCGATCCAATTAAGCGAGCAAATGCCATCGTGCAGGCAACACTTCACTTTGATAATCCAGACGAAATTGCGAAAGCATCACGCGGTTTGGGTGAAGCAATGGTTGGAATCAACGTTGCTGACATTCCTGTGCCACATCGTCTGGCTGAGCGCGGCTGGTAGTTGCTATGTCCCCAGTAATTGGGGTTCTCGCAATCCAAGGTGACGTGCGGGAACACGCACGTTGTCTCGAACAGCTCGATGTTGATGTTCGTCTAGTAAAAACAGCTGAACAACTAAAAGGCATTGCTGGGTTAGTTATTCCTGGTGGGGAATCCACAACCATGAGCATTTTGGCCGTTAAAAACAACTTGTTTGGCCCATTGCGCGAATTACGAACTCAGATTCCGATGTACGGATCGTGCGCCGGTTTAATCATGCTTGCTGACGCAATCTCTGATGGCCGCGCGGATCAAGAAACCATTGGTGGATTGAACATCACCGCAAAGCGCAACGCGTTTGGTCGACAAGTTGATTCGTTTGAAATTGACTTACACATTCCAGCGATTGGCGAGCCTGATTACCATGCAGTATTTATTCGCGCTCCGTTAGTGGAAGCAGCCAGTTCAGCAGTGGAAGTTCTTGCGGCGATTCCGGCAGACAAGTCACTTACTGGCACGGATCAAGTAGTTGCGGTTCGTCAAGGTAACCTAATGGCAACGTCGTTTCATCCTGAGATAACTTCAGATTTAAGAATTCATAAGTATTTTGTAGACATGGTGAGGTCAGCATGAGTGGACATTCCAAATGGGCAACAACTAAGCACAAGAAAGCTGTTATTGACTCACGTCGCGGAAAACTGTTTGCGAAGTTAATCAAGAACATCGAAGTCGCCGCCAGACTTGGTGGGGGAGACACTTCGGCAAACCCAACTCTTTACGATGCAATCACCAAGGCTAAGAAAAATTCGGTTCCCAATGACAACATTGATCGCGCAGTAAAGCGTGGGTCAGGCGCGGAAGCCGGCGGCGCGGATTATCAAACCATCATGTACGAAGGCTATGGACCAAACGGGGTAGCTCTGCTAATCGAATGTTTGTCCGATAACCGAAACCGAGCCGCATCTGATACTCGCGTTGCAGTCACTCGCAACGGCGGCAACATGGCTGATCCTGGTTCAGTTTCTTACATGTTTGAACGTAAAGGTGTTGTCATGGTGCCACAAGGTGCATCAACGGAAGAAAAGATCATGGATGTAGTCCTTGACGCGGGCGCCGAAGAAGTAAATGACCACGGTGGCAGTATTGAAATCATCAGCGACTCCAAAGATGTTGTTGCAGTTCGACAGGCCTTGCAGGCTGCTGGGATTGATTACGAATCGGCTGAATCTACTTTCGTGCCAAACATGACGGTTCCAGTTGACGCAGATACCGCTCGCAGAGTTTTTGCTCTAATTGAGGCCTTGGAAGACGTCGACGACGTCCAGAACGTGTTTACTAATATCGACATTTCCGATGAAGTCCTCGCCGAGCTTTCGGACTAACTGCCACTGAAATTTCGCCAATTTATCTGGGGATTTTTCGAAAAAGACCCTCATTGACACTAATTGAGCCCCAAATCCTGCACTTTTGGTCAGTTATGGCATAGGCTTTCGAACAGATGTTCGGAGGAAATATGCGAATTTTGGGGATTGACCCAGGTTTAACGCGTTGTGGTGTTGGGATTGTTGATCTCAATGCCAATCGTCGGGCGTCTTTCGTGGCAGTGCATGTGCTGCGAACTCCCAGCACAAACGAGTTGCCAGCACGACTTTTCGAGCTTGAATCCGGTCTTACTGACTTGTTTGCTACATATCAGCCCGATGCCATCGCGATTGAACGAGTTTTTAGTCAGCACAATGTTCGTACTGCGATGGGCACAGCCCAGGCCAGCGCTGTGGCGATGTTGATTGCAGCGCGAAATCAACTTGATGTTGCGATGTACACACCAACTGAAGTTAAAGCCGCGGTTACCGGATATGGCCGAGCAGATAAAGCTCAGATCACATCCATGGTTACGAGATTGCTAAATCTTGCCGAGCCACCTAAACCAGCTGACGCTGCAGACGCTCTCGCATTAGCGCTGTGTCATGCCTGGAAAGGTCATGGCAAGAGTCGAATTGCAGAACACTTAGCTAAACAAGCAACGGTAGGTGTCGGATGATTTCCTCATTACGCGGCCCAGTACTAGAGATCAGATTAGATTCACTTGTAATTGGCGTTGGTGGTGTTGGCATGACAGTTATGTGTTCACCAGACACAATCTCGCAGGCTCGGACAGATCAAGAGATAACACTTTTCACTTCGCTAATTGTTAGAGAAGATTCGCTAACTCTGTTTGGTTTTGCAAATTCAGAGAATCGCGAAATGTTTGAAGTAGTGCAAGGCGTATCTGGATTTGGTCCAAAGCTTGCGTTTACGATTCTTTCATCACTGCCAGCTGACGAACTTAGAACTGCAATTGGCAACGAAGACGTGGCCCGCCTAAAACAAACACCAGGTGTCGGCGCAAAAGGTGCACAACGTCTTGTTCTGGAACTTAAGGATCGAATCGGAACACCAAGTTCTGGAGCTAAGCGCAGCTCAAGCAAGGAAGCGCAATGGCAGATCCAAGTTGAACAAGGTTTACTTGGACTTGGTTGGTCACCGCGAGACGCGCAACGAGCAATCACCGCGGTAATCGAAGAAGGCGTAACTGATTCGCAAGCAACACCTGAGTTACTTCGCAGGGCATTACAAATTTTGGCCGGCGCATGAGTGATCGCATGGTGAACCCAGAACTTTCCACAGAGGAACGCGTTGCTGATGCTGCGTTGCGTCCAACTTCACTTTCAGAGTTTGTTGGTCAGACTCGAGTTAAAGATCAACTGCAATTAGTTTTGAGTGCGGCTAAACAACGTAATGCCAGCGCAGATCACATCTTGTTATCAGGTCCACCAGGACTGGGTAAAACTACTTTGGCGATGATCGTTGCTGCCGAAGTTGGTGCGCCACTTCGAATTACTAGTGGACCAACAATTCAGCATGCGGGTGACCTAGCAAGTATTCTCTCTAGTTTGGTTCCAGGCGAAGTTTTGTTCCTAGACGAGATACATCGAATGTCGCGAGCTGCCGAAGAAATGATGTATTTGGCGATGGAGGACTTTCGAGTTGATGTGATGGTTGGTAAAGGTCCGGGCGCAACTTCGATTCCACTTGAGTTACCACCATTTACTTTGGTAGGGGCGA
>WLGZ01000082.1 GCA_009702945.1 Actinomycetota bacterium
AGCTAACTAGATCCTTAACTGCCTCATCATTTTCCTTGCGTGCAAGACCAATTAGGTATCCAACAACAAGGGCAACAAATGGGATTGCCATGATTACAGTTCCAGTCATGCTTTGCGCCCAAGGAGTTACTGTTGGGTCAACATCAGCTGCAGTAGTACCAGCTAGAAGTGCAAAACGTGACATCAGCAGATAAAGGCCAAATGCCAATCCAACTAGACCCAGCAATGGAGCAATTAACCGAGTAAACACACCTTCGCCTTCTGCATGCTTAGAGAAGAAAACAATGACAGCCACGCTGACCAAAATTTCTACCAAGACGATTGCAATTACCGCTAATCCACTCATCCAGTAGAACAAGTTCAGAATTGGATCTAAACCGTTTAGCTGGAAGTAGAGAATTACCAGGACAGAAAGCGCTGTTGTAATGATTGATGCGTTCTGCGGTGCACCACGGCCATTGACCTTTGCCATTGATTTAGGTAAAACTCCACCGCGACCAAGTGCAAACAAGTACCTAGATGCCGAGTTCTGGAACGCAACAGTGGCAGCAAACAAGCTAGTAAGAATCAACCAACCAATTAATGTTCCCAACCAGGTTCCCACTGACTGATTTGCCACTGTAATCAGAACGTTGGCTGGATTTGCCAGTGGAACACCATCAACGGATGACCATTCAACAGTTTTGTTGACAGCTTCGGATGCACCCATTGCAGTAACCATGCCGAAGGAAACGATGGCAAAGATTGCAGTGATGATTCCAACTGCTAGATAGGTAGCACGCGGAACTGAGCGCTTAGGGTCTTTGGTTTCTTCACCGTAAATTGCAGTTGCTTCAAATCCAATAAAGGATGCGAATGCGAATGCGAATGCGATGCCTGCAGTACCAAGTAGTCCACCAGCAAAGATGCTGCTCGGTGAGAATGATGCCGCAAGATTCCAACCCTCTGGTCCGCCATCTACTAACGCAGCGATGCCGGCAACCAACATTGAAAGGATCTCTGCGATCATAAGAACGCCAAGAACCTTAGCGCCCACATCAACCCGAAGAATCGATAATGCAGTGGCAATTGCTACCGCAATAAGTGACCACACATACCAAGGCAGGTCAATTCCAAATTGCGCAGCCATTTGGCCAGCAGCAATGGCACCGAAGAAACCGTAAACTGCCCACTGCACAGTTAAGTAAGCAACCATCGATACAAACGCTGATCCAACGCCAGCATTCTTACCTAAGCCGCGACCTACGTAAGCAAAAAACGCGCCGGCATTGGTTACTCGGTGCGTCATCGCGGCATAGCCGACGCTGAAAAGCACAAGCACTAAACCAACAAGCAAATAAGCACCAGGTGCTCCTGCGCCACTACCTAATACGATGGCGACAGGAACTGCGCCAGTCATACCAGCCATTGGAGCTGCTGCTGCAATTACAAAGAAGACGATTCCGAAGATTCCGATCGTTCCTTTTTGAAGGCCTTTGCCATCCGTGGCGGCCTTGGTTTCATTACTAGACACAGGTTCCTCCCAGAGTCCTTGCTGTCGTTGACATCCGATGCGAGATCGAACGGATACGAACGATATTGGCAGATTTGGTGTATCCGTGGGGGAAATTCGGGAAATTTCTAAAAACTAACTACGAAATCTGGTCGAATTGAGCGTGTCGCTAAGGAATTGGGCTTGATTGGCTCATTCGTACCCTAACGAATATTTCGTACTACGATAGTCGCATGTCTGATCTACATGGATTCCTGCCTCCACTCACCCCAACTGGCAAAAGTAGCCTCGTACCAGAAATGCCTTGGTACTACAGCGGCAACCTTCTGACCGTTGAGTACTTGACTGACCCGGCTAATGTGCGAGCCCTATTGCCTGCTGACATAGATTTGGCGCCTGAAGAACCAGGTGCTGTGGCCTTTATTTGGGCAGACTGGCAATCCTGCAGTGAAGGCGGCGCTGAGTTACTTGATCCGATTCGCTCGCAGTACCTAGAAACTTTTGCAGTTGTGCGCTGTTCTTATGAAGGTGTTACTTACAGTCGTTGTGTAGCAATTTGGGTAACTAAAGATTTTGCAATTGCTCGTGGTTGGTACCAGGGGTATCCAAAGAAAATTGGCTCAGCACATGTCACTCGAATCTTTAATCGTGGAAAGGCTTCGCCCCGTCTAGAGGCAGGCGCAAAACTTGGTGCAACTTTGTCTGCGTACGATCACAGACTGGCATCTGCAGTTGTAACGCTTCGTGAACCTTCCGAAACCAACGGATTTGTAAATGGCCATGCGATGCTGCACAGCCGCTTCATGCCTTCGATTACCAAAGATGCTGGGCTATCCATGGATCAATTGATCACCATGCATGGCATTGATGCTGACCTTGGACAACCCTGGAAGGGTGACGCAGAGCTAGTTCTTGGTGATTCCCAATGGGACGAGTTAGCGTCGATACTTCCGGTACAGAAGATACTTGGTGGCTACTATCGCGAGGTTGGAGTTACCTTCGCTGGTGGCAAATTAATTGCTGACCGTTCAAATCCGGTCTAGTAATCCCAAATATATTCGTCTAGTTCCCAGGCAGTTATCTCACGAGTGCTTGGGTCTGGAACCTCAGCTTCGTAACGCTCAATTTCATCGCGCTTCAAAGTTAAGTGCGTTGAAATAACGGTTGGTCCCATGAGGTCAGCAAACAGCGGATCTGCTTCAAGCGCATCCAGTGCAGCAGTGAAGGTCACAGGCAAAAGTGGATCTGCTTCATCTTCATATGCCCAGCCTTCCGCAGCCTTGTTCGGCTTCATTTTTTGCTTAATGCCGTCTAAGCCAGCGGCCAATACTGAAGCAACCATCAGGTAAGGGTTAGCTGCGCCGTCTCCAATTCGAATTTCAAGTCGAGTGCCCTCGCCGCGCTCAGGTGGAACTCGAAGTAATGTTGCCCGGTTGTCGTAGCCCCAGTTGGCGCGACTTGGTGCCAAGGTGTCTGGTCCAAGACGCTTAAAGGCATTGATCGTTGGGTTGGTAAATGCAGTGAGCGCATTGGCATGGCTCAGGATTCCAGCGATCATCTGGTTTGCGACTTCAGACAACTCTTCACCGTTATGCATTTGGTTTTTGCCCTTGGCATCGACCACCGAGAAGTGCAAGTGGAAGCCGCTGCCTTCAGATTCCGCCCAAGGCTTGCCTAGGAAGGTTGCGTTGTAACCGCGACGCACTGCAATGTCTTTGATTGCAGTTTTGAATAAGAAAGTCCTATCGGTTGATTCCAAAGCTTCGCCATGCCACAAATTGATTTCATATTGAGCTGGAGCGAACTCATGATTACCGGCAAAGACGCCAATATCCATCTGATCTAACATGCGCAAGATATGTAGGAACGTGCCATCTGGATCTACAATCGCTCCAGTTGTATAAACCCGACCAGTTCGATGCAATGCGCGAACCCATTCATTGTTTTCTTGTTTCGCCAAGTAGAACTCAAGCTCTGGGCCAATTACTGGTATCAATCCAACTTCTTCGTAAGCCTTCAGCACTCGTTGTAATGCGGTTCTAGGTGCAACCGGATTGTCATCTCCGTTTGGCTCAAAGGCATCAACAACTGCGTATGCGACACCTGGCTCCCAAGGAAGTTTACGAATGGTGTTTGGATCAATGCGACTCACAAAATCTGATAGACCGTCGGAGATACTTCCATGGCCATCTAGAACTCCGCCTCGGGTATTCGTGACCCAAACTCCCTGGCAAAAGGCTGGCCCATGAGCAGCTGCTTTCTCCATTTGGCTAACGACTAGATCTTTCGAGCGTGGGATGCCCAACACGTCAGCATAAACAAGTCGCAAAATATCAATGTTTTCGCTCTGCAGTTGCGCGCGAAGTGCAGAAAGATCGAGAGACATGCTTCCTCCGAATATTCGTTAGGGTATGAACGATTTTTTTTATTTTAATCGTCTGGAGGAGGTTTTAGGGCAGAATGATAGAAATTCTGACTGGGAATAGAGGTAGCCATGAAAGTACTGATAATTGCGCATGACCATGTCAGTCCGCCCGGCCCAGTTGCTGAGCGCTTTCGCCATCATGGCTTTGAAGTAGAAGAGTTTTTGGTGGTTTCTGAAGCGAATTACGCCAAACCTAACGTTGTCCGTGAGTTCCCAGATCTTGCCAACTATGACGTGATAGTTCCGATGGGAGCCCCTTGGGGTGCATGGGATGACGATCATATTGGGAATTGGCTCGTACCTGAATTGGAATTTCTAACCAAAGCAATTGCGCAAGATACTCCAGTATTTGGAATCTGTTTTGGTGGGCAACTTTTGGCTCGAGCTCTAGGTGGCAGCGTTGCTCCTGGACCTAAACCAGAAATTGGTTGGAACGTTGTTCATACCGACCGTCCAGATTTGGTCTCTACTGGTCCTTGGTTCCAGTTTCACTACGATCGATGGCGACTACCTGGATCAGCGACAGAAGTTGCTCGAAATTCTGCGGCAAGCCAGGCTTTCACCAACGCGCGAAATCTTGGAGTTCAGTTCCACCCAGAACTAACGCCTGAAATGCTTCTCGGTTGGCTCAACAACGGTGGTCGTGACCTAGTTATCAAAGATGGTCAAGATCCAGATGTACTTCTTGCTCACACGGAAGCTGAACGAGATGCAGCAAAAGAACGCACCAACCAATTGGTCGATGCGTTCCTGCGCGATGTTGCTAAATTGATTTAGTTATTTAAGAGTTACTTCAACAGGAAAGCGCTTAATTCCATTAACGAAGTTGCTACGAAGACGCTCTAGTTCGCCAACTCGCTTAATGTCAGAAATTCTTGGTAACAATTCTTCAAACATGATCTTGATTTCAAGTCGAGCAAGCGAATTACCTAGGCACATATGTGGACCACCTCTGCCAAATGTCATATGCTCATTCGGATTCCTGGTGACATCCATGCGATATGGGTCGACAAAAATCTCCGGATCGCGATTACCGGCAGCGAACCAAGTCACAACCTTGTCGCCTTCCTTAATCGCTTGACCATTGATTTCG
>WLGZ01000083.1 GCA_009702945.1 Actinomycetota bacterium
CACCAATTTCACCAATCATTACGATTACTTCAGTTTCCGGATCTGCTTCGAATGCAGCTAGACAATCGATATGTGTAGTTCCAATGATTGGATCGCCACCAATACCTACACAACTCGAGAAACCAAGATCTCTTAATTCAAACATCATTTGATAAGTCAGAGTTCCGGACTTACTCACTAGGCCAATGCGCCCCTTTTTAGTGATGTCACCTGGGATGATTCCGGCGTTGGAAAGTCCTGGACTAATCAAGCCAGGGCAGTTTGGTCCAACTAGACGAGTCTTACCGGAGTTTTCGGCGTACTGGAAAAATGCAGCAGTGTCATGAATTGGAATGCCTTCAGTAATTACTACGCATAGTGGAATAGCTGCATCTACTGCTTCTATTACTGCAGCCTTTGCGAACTTAGGTGGCACGAAAACAACTGAGACATTTGCTCCAGTGGCTGCCATGGCTTCACCAACGTTGTTAAACACTGGAATGCCATCAACTTCTTGGCCACCCTTGCCTGGGGTTACGCCCGCAACAACATTGGTACCGCTGGCCACCATGCGACGGGTGTGCTTAGTTCCTTCCGAACCAGTCATTCCCTGAACTAAAACTTTGCTATCTGCATTAAGAAAAATTGCCATCAGAAGTCCTACTTACCTGCAGCTAGTTGGGCAACGCGACGAGCGGCATCATCCATGGTTTCAACACGTTCAATTAATGCAATTCCTGATTCATCAAGAATTCGACGACCTTCGACTGCGTTGTTGCCATCAATTCGGCAAACAATTGGTTTGGTAATTGGTTCGCCACGTTCGGCAAGCATTCCTACCGCCTGCACAATTCCGTTTGCGACTGCGTCACAGGCAGTGATACCTCCGAAGACGTTTACAAAAACTGCCTTTACTTCTGGATCACCTAAAACGATGTCCAAACCATTGGCCATAACTTGAGCGCTAGCGCCACCACCAATGTCAAGGAAGTTCGCAGGCTTAACGCCACCAAACTCTTCACCTGCATACGCAACTACGTCCAAGGTGGACATAACAAGTCCGGCACCGTTGCCGATAATTCCGACTTCGCCTTGAAGCTTTACGTAGTTCAAATCAAATTCTTTGGCGCGCAATTCAATTGGATCAGTTTGCGCATTATCAATAAGTGCAAGGTGTGATTCATGACGGTATTGCGCGTTGTCATCTAGTGAAACTTTGCCATCAAGGGCAAGTACTCGGCCATCAGTAATTCTTGCTAGTGGATTAACTTCAACCAGAGTTGCGTCTTCTTCAACTAAAACTTTCCAAAGACTCTGCAGCATTTCAATAACTTGATCCCGAACTTCAGCAGGGAACTTTGCCGCATCGGCAATCTCAGTTGCTTTTTCAAGTGTGCAACCAACAAGTGCATCTACGCGAATCATTGCCAATGCGTCAGGGTTGTTTACGGCAACCTCTTCGATCTCGACGCCACCTTCGACGCTGGCCATCGCAAGGAATGTGCGATTGGTGCGATCAAGCAAAAATGAAACGTAATACTCTTCAGCAATGTCTGCAGCTTCAGCAACCAAAACTTTATGGACAATGTGTCCCTTGATATCCAATCCAAGAATGTCTTGGGCTCTATCTTTGGCATCACTTGCATTGTCAGCAAGCTTTACCCCGCCTGCCTTACCGCGGCCACCTGTTTTAACTTGCGCCTTAACAACAACTGTTGTTCCAATTTCAGTCGCAACGGCATGCGCTTCTTCAGGTGTGAAGCAAACTTTGCCTGGCACTACGGCTACGCCATGCTTGGCGAACAATTCTTTAGCTTGGTATTCGTATAGATCCACGGTTGGCGGGTCACTCTCTCAATAGCTTGTGACTCAACCTTAGCGAACGCTTGCGACGCCTACGTTGGCGCGAACCCATTCGACAACATCGCCAATAGGAGTGCCTGGTGTGAACACATGTGCAACGCCAGAATCTTGTAGCTGAGTTACGTCATCAGTTGGAATTACACCGCCGCCAAACACCACAATGTCAGAAGCACCCTTTGCTGCCAGCAGTTCGATAACTGCGGGGAACAGAGTTAGGTGCGCGCCCGAAAGGATCGACATTCCAATGGCGTCAGCATCTTCTTGGATCGCGGTTTGAACAATTTGCTCCGGAGTTTGGTGAAGACCGGTGTAAATCACTTCGAACCCAGCATCGCGAAGGGCTCGAGCAATCACTTTCGCGCCTCGATCATGGCCATCTAAGCCGGGCTTAGCTATGACGATGCGGATTGGGTTCATTCCCTATTCATACAGGCAAATTGCGGGTACCCGCAATTTGCCACGATCCATGCAGGACAAATTGCGGGTACTCGCAATTTGCCAAGGAATAATCAGATATCTTCGGAAATTCGCGGATATCCCCTGGTTTCAAGGGTGGGTTATGTCACTTTCGCCTCTAACACCACACTTTCATTTCCCAAAGGCCCAGAAGTCGGGTAGAAAAGACTTATAACTTAAGCATTTTTGCCTTCGATAGGGTCTAAGTATGAGCACAGCACCACGCGGTCGTCATCGCGCTGCCCGCCATGCTGCCCCAAAGAAGAAGGTAGTTTCTGGCAAGCACGTAGGCGCACTTGTTGGCCTTGCGGGCATGAGCTCAGTAGTTGCGACCTCCGGCTCCACTGTTGCTGGCGTCGTTCAAGCAGGAGACACCAGTGTCATGGAGTATCCGGCGGCAACCGTCACAGCTTCAGGTCAACAAGACACTGTCGCTTCGATTCAGAACAGCACTTCGCGTGCGCAAGCAGCCAGCCGTTCCGAAGATCGCCAAACTCTTGCGGAAGCTGAAGTTATCGCAGCAGCTGCAACCGTGGATGATCCAACCAGCGATCCAACCGCAGTTATTGATACCACTCCAACAGTTTCAAGTACCGAACGAAAGTCATTGCAAGCACTTGCTGCAACTACCGATCAGCTCGATACCTTGGTTGCTCAGGCTCAAGATCAGAAAAATCAGCAGGCCCAAATTTTGTTAAGTGAGCAACAGGCTGCCGCCAACGCTCAAGCCCAGGCTGAAGCCGAGCAACAAGCGGCATTGATTGAAGCAGAACGCTTGCGCCAAATCGGTGTTATCGAAGTCCCAATTCAGTCAAACTACACATTGAGTGCCCGCTATGGACAGCGCGGCGGACTATGGTCTCAGGGTTGGCACACTGGATTAGATTTCCGCGTTAAAACTGGAACCGCAGTTGTAGCTGCAGCAAACGGAACTGTAATTGCAGCTGGCTGGGGTGGCGCGTACGGCTACCGAATCGAAGTCGATCATGGCAATGGTTACGTAACCGCTTACAACCATTTATCAAAAATTGAAATTACTGAAGGTAAAGTTGCTGCCGGTCAAGAAATTGGAAAGTCTGGTTCTACAGGAAACACCACGGGACCGCACTTGCACTTTGAAGTAACTAAAGATGGCGAATTCATGAACCCATCAGCTTGGCTTTGGGGTAAGTAACTTAAAGTTTTTCGACAGGCGCGTAACGCAAAAGTAAGCGCTTCTCTCCCGCACTCTTGAAATCAATCGTTGCTTCCGCTTTTTCATTCTGTCCGACAACGGCAGTAACAGTTCCCATTCCAAACTTGTCATGTAATACTCGATCGCCAACTTCGAGAACCATTACCGGTTCATCGCGCTTTGTTGGTTTTGAATAACCGGAACCAGAAAGACCTAATGGGCCAGGTTCTTCGCCCTGTCGATCCACGAGCTCTGCTGGAATTTCAGATAGAAATCTAGATTCTGGGTTGTAATTTGGTTGACCCCAAGTTGATCGAGCCACTGCGCGCGAAAGGTACAAACGTTTCATAGCGCGAGTCATGCCAACGTAAGCGAGGCGGCGTTCTTCTTCAAGTTCTGTAGCTGAACCCAATGCGCGTTGATGTGGGAACACTCCGTCTTCCATTCCAGTTAAAAATACGACTGGAAACTCCAGTCCTTTTGCAGTGTGCAACGTCATTAAGGTGACAACGCCACCATGCTCTTCACCTGTTGGGATTTGATCAGAGTCTGCAACTAATGAAACTCGTTCCAAGAAGTTTGACAGAGTTGCGACTTCGTCAGAGTCGTTGTCTTCGGCAAATTGTTCTTCGTATTCCCGGGTAACGTTCTCGAGTTCAGCAATGTTTTCTACCCGAACTTCGTCTTGCGGATCTTTGCTGGCAGTCAATTCCTTTAAATAGCCAGAAGCTTCCATTGCTGCTTCCAGAATCGCACTTGGTCCAGCGCCTGATTCATCAAGCGTGCGTAGATTTCCCAACAGCCTGTTGAATTCAGCAAGTGCCGTAGCAGAACGCGTCGGCAGGGTGTGAATTTCTGACAATCTATTTAGCGCTGCACTAAAGGTGATCTTTTCGCGGCGCGCGAATCCTTCTACGGCCTCTTCGGCCTTATCGCCAATCCCGCGGCGAGGGGTATTCAAGATTCGACGTACCGAAACATCGTCTTCTGGATTAGAAACTGCTCGCAGGTAAGCAAGAGCATCCTTGATTTCCTTGCGCTCATAGAACCTAGTTCCACCAACGACTTTGTAAGGGACACCGCGGCGAATGAAGACTTCTTCCACACTTCGAGATTGGTTATTTGTCCGGTAAAAAACTGCAACATCTTTGTACTCAAAGCCATGATTATCAATCAAGTCTGCGACATTGGTGACAATGAAGTCAGCTTCATGATGTTCATCATTGGCCGTATAGATAACAATCTTTTCGCCACTACCTTCAGCGGTCCAAAGTCGCTTGGCAGGGCGGCCAGAATTCTTTTCAATGACTGAGTTGGCACTTGTGAGAATGTTTTGGGTCGATCGATAGTTCTGTTCTAGAACAACGGTTTTAGCATCTGAATAATCTCTTTCAAACTCAACAATGTTTCGGATGTTAGCGCCGCGGAAAGCATAGATACTTTGATCAGCGTCACCAACTACGCAAAGTTCAGCGGGAGCAATTCCATCTTTACCATTACCAACTAGTTCGCGGATCA
>WLGZ01000084.1 GCA_009702945.1 Actinomycetota bacterium
CCATGGCAGTGAATCAACCGTGCAAGTTCTTCGAGCTGCTGGAATTGCCTGGCAGGTTATGCATTTAGTCCCATTAGTAATCGGTACAACGACAATCGGTGTTCTACCTTGGGGATTTTTGGTAGTACCGGTTTTGATTTTATGGAAAGCAACCCAATGGGCACTCAAGAGTTCGCAACCCAAAACTGCAATTGATTTTATTCGAATTGCAATTTCAATCAGTCTGATTTACTCAGTAGTTGCTGGACTCATTGGATTGATCTGCTCAACAAATGATCTTTACACCGGCATCACTTCATCAATACTGCACACTCTCTTTGTTGCTCTTGCTGTGACTTCGGTTTGCATAATTACTTACGCACCTTCGCGAACGATTCTGACTGATGCAATGCCAAAACTTATTGTCGATGGAATCAGGCCTGCGGTAATTTCCTTCGGGCTTTTGTTCATCGCAGGATCCCTACTAACATCGGTTGCACTAATTCTGAACTGGGCGCAGGTTCGGGCAGTCACCACACTTATGGCACCGGGATTTATTGACGGATTCTTCATGACATTACTTGGCATCGGATATCTGCCAACTGTAAATGTCTGGGCAATGTCATATCTGCTAGGTCCTGGAATCATGCTTGGTGGTGGAGTTGTGAATCCAGAAAATGCCAGCCCAGGAGCGCTACCCGCTTTTCCATTGCTATCGATCTTGCCTAGCGAATCAGCGGCGCTTGCAGCCTATTTTGTGTTGGTGCCAATTCTGATTGGTATCGCAATCTATTTTTTGATACCACGCGAGAGATGGTCAGCCCAAGGCGACTCGATTGCAATCGCTCTGTCCTTCGTAGTTCGCTGGCGAGAAGTAGTCACATTGTTGGTATCAGTTGGTTTGCTTTCAATATTGGTTTGGATTACAGCAGCAGCTTCAAGCGGCTCACTTGGTATCGGATATTTGAAGTTCGTCGGACCAGTGCCGACAGAGGTCGCAGCTGCCGCAATCGCTGTATGTGGGCTTTCAGCGCTACTTACTCTTGTTATTCCGCGGACCGTAATGTCACTTCTGCACTGTTGGTTCAATCGAGAAGCAATTACAAAATAGACTTAACTAGTGGCGAATTTTCGCGTAGTTGTATTGGCATCGGGCACAGGCACACTTTTTGCCGCCCTAGCAAATCAAGCAGAGCAAATTGGCATTCAAATCGTAGGTCTCATTTCTGAGGCTGAGGTTCCGGCATGTGAGCGCGCTCGGGAACTAGGAATTCCAGTAACCGTTGTGCCACTGCTCGAGGATCGAATCAAGTGGGATCAGAATTTAGCTACTGAGTTAAGTCGGCTAAAGCCTTCGCTGATTGTTTCTGCTGGATTTATGAAAATACTTGGTCCAGTTGTTTTGCGTTTTCATCAGGGAAAAATCATCAATACCCACCCAGCATTACTTCCAGATTTTCCAGGAGCTCATGCAGTGCGAGACGCACTGGCTGCCGGTGTTTCGCAGACAGGTGCAACTATTCACTTTGTAGACAAAGGCGTCGATACGGGTGAAGTGATTGGCCAGGTCAAAGTTAAGGTTGAGCCAGGTGACACAGAGGCCTCACTGCACGAACGAATCAAGCAGGCCGAACGCGAACTTTTGGTAGCAACAGTAAGTGACATTGCAAACGGGAAGGTGACTTTGAAATGACGCAAACCCGCAAAGTTACCCGCGCACTTATCAGCGTTTATGACAAAACAGGTTTGACCGAACTTGCCCAAGGGCTACATGAAGCTGGCGTAAAGATTGTTTCGACAGGAAGCACTGCGGCGAACATTGCAGCTCTTGGGATTCCGGTAACTGAAGTTAAAGATGTAACGGGATTTCCTGAGTCGCTTGATGGCAGAGTAAAAACTTTACATCCAAAAATTCATGGCGGACTGCTGGCTGATATGCGTAAGCCTGAACACGTGGCCCAGCTTTCGGAACTTGGAATTGAAGCCTTCGAATTAGTTGTTGTAAACCTTTATCCATTTGCCCAAACCGTTGCCTCCGGCGCCAGTATCGAAGAATGTATTGAGCAAATTGATATTGGCGGACCTGCAATGGTTCGAGCCAGTGCAAAGAACCACGCAAATGTTGCGGTAGTAGTTGACCCGGCTTCTTATTCCTCGGTACTCGATGCAGTAAAGAGTGATGGCTTCACGAAAACTCAGCGCGTGGCGCTTGCAACTCTGGCCTTTCAACATGTTGCGCAATATGATGTTGCAGTTTCGAGTTGGCTAGCGTCGGTAGTCTTACCAGACTCAGATCCATCTCAAGTTGGTTTTCCAGCCTGGGTTGGGGGAGTTTGGGAGCGCGCGCAGACTTTGCGTTACGGCGAGAATCCACATCAAGATGCGGCTCTCTATGTTGCAAAGTTTGGCAACACTGGAATCGCTCAGGCCGAACAACTTCATGGCAAAGAAATGTCATACAACAATTTTGTAGACGCTGATGCTGCGTATCGAGCCGCTTATGATCACAAGACACCAACCGTTGCGATCATCAAGCATGCAAATCCTTGTGGTGTCGCAAGCGATAAAGACATTGCGCAGGCTTACCTGAAAGCAAACGCCACAGATCCAGTATCGGCATTTGGTGGTGTGATTGCCACCAATCAAAAGGTAACCAAAGAAATGGCACTTGCAGTTTCAGAAATCTTTACTGAAGTAATTGTGGCTCCAGATTTTGACCAAGATGCACTTGATGTCCTAACGGAAAAGGCAAACATCCGAATCCTTAAGGTCGTTGCGCCAGCTGTTGGAATTCACGCTGAGATGCGACCGATATCAGGTGGCATGCTTTTGCAATCACAAGATCGATTCCAAAGTCCTGGTGACGAGGTTGGCAATTGGCAATTGGTTTCAGGTTCGGCAGCTGATGCAGAAACTCTGGCGGACTTAGAGTTCGCTTGGCGGGCTTCACGATGCGTTAAATCAAACGGAATTTTATTGGCTAAAGATTTGGCAGCAGTTGGAATTGGCATGGGACAAGTCAATCGAGTTGATTCAGCTCGACTTGCAGTCTCCAGAGCGGGTTCCGATCGCGCCAAGAACAGTGTCGCTGCTAGCGATGCTTTCTTTCCATTTGCCGATGGATTAGAAGTCTTATTGAATGCTGGAATTAGTGCAGTAGTTCAGCCTGGCGGGTCAGTGCGTGATGAAGAAGTAATCGCTGCAGCCAACAAAGCAGGCATCACTATGTACTTCACCGGCACCCGGCATTTCTTCCATTAAGTAAAAGCATTTGCCTGCATCCCACCGCAGGCCAACAAACAGTGGCAGGATGGGCAAGTTATGAAAACCTTTGTAAAACAGCAATGGCCAATCCTGAGTGTCTATTTAGGAATTCTGGCTTCACTATTTGTTGTTGTTTACGTCGATTTTCGATTTGGTGCCATCCTTCTTTCGCTAAGTGTTTTACTTGCATTTATTTTGAGATTGCGGTTACCAGATTCAGCCGCGGGATTGTTAAGAGTGCGAAGGCGCAGAGTAGATCTAACTGTGCTGGCAACACTTGGAACATTTCTTCTAATTTTGGCGATTGTTGTGCCGCAGGGAAGTAAGTAATCAAATGACACAGTCTTCTGGAACTCTGGAAAAAGCAAAGTTCTCCCATATCGTCATCACGTTCATCGCTTCCATAATCATTACTGCGCAATCCTCGATCAACAGTGAGCTAAATACTTACACTGAGAATCCGTTGATCACTGCCTTGATTAACTTCACAACCGGATTAATTGTTTTGTCCGTAATGATGATTTTCAGTAGTCCAATCCGACAGGGATTCATCAGCATCCCTCGATTGGTTCGCGAAGGAAGACTTAAGCGCTGGCAGTTATTTGGCGGTTTATCGGGTGCATTCTTTGTGGCCAGCCAAAGTAGTTTGGTGCAAGTTATTGGTGTTGCAATCTTCACTGTGGCAGCAGTTGCTGGTCAAACTTCGGCAGCTCTGTTGGTAGACAAAGCAGGAATTGGTCCAGCTGGCAAACAACCAGTAACTCTTATGAGAATCGGCGCAGCAATTTTGGGCATTGTTGGAGTCTTGGTTTCAGTGCTCGGCCAGGATTCAACTGGTCAGTTTGCGTTTGGCGCGGTGCTGGTTTCATTCGCTGCTGGCGCACTGGTTTCGACTCAGCCGGCACTTAATGGTCAGATCGCAAATCACACTGGACAACCAGCAGCCGCAACAATGGTCAACTTCATTGTTGGTTTCATTACCTTGGTAGTTGTTTACGCGGTTGTCAATCAGGTAAACCCACAAAGCTTTAATGTTCCTCCGATGCCTTGGGAGAATCCAGTCATTTGGCTTGGTGGACCGTTTGGCGTGATGTTTGTTTTAACAGCCTCATTCATGGCAAAAACTCTTGGTGTGTTTCTATTTACGCTTACCTCTGTCGTAGGACAGCTGTCAGGCGCAATCTTGATGGATGTGCTATTCCCAACTGCATCTACCAACATCACATGGCAGTTACTACTTGGAATTTCAATAACTGGTGCCGCAGTAGTTCTGGCCAGCGGTAAAAAGAAAACTAAGACCCAGTAACTGCTGAAGCGAATGATGCCATGTCAGGGAAAACCTGATCTGGAGCTGCACTTGCCGCAGGCGCTGCGCCATTTCCGCGACGCTTGATGTGAACCGTAGTCATGCCAATACTTTTGGCTGGCGCATGATCATGGAACAAACTTTGTGCCACATGCAAAATGCGATCCTTGGTAATACCTAATGTGCGTTCCACTTTTGCGTGTGCGAAGTGGAAGTTATCAATATTTGGCTTGTATGACCCAACTTGCTGTGCAGTAATCACTTCATCAAACTTAATTCCAAGGCGTTCTGCGGAGGCGGCAAATAGGTCATCATCGCAGTTTGTAATTACGACAAGTTTGTAATGCTTTTGAAGTTCAACAAGGGCATCATGTGAA
>WLGZ01000085.1 GCA_009702945.1 Actinomycetota bacterium
AATCCAACTTGCAACACTGCGATTAAAGGCACGCAATCCATTGTGGGCATCAGTTAACTTCAACCCGGTTAGAGCATTGGTGTAACTAACTGCAAGTTTTAGCACCACGCGTTTTGCTGCAGTTAACTCAGTTCGCTCGTCCAAGAATCGAGAACCGAATACCACGTCGAATTCCTGAGCCCTAAGAGTTCGTACCATTTCCAGGGCATCAAGAGGAGAGTGCTGGCCATCTCCATCAAATGTGACGAAATATTTGATCTCTGGGTTCTCTAGACCCGCTTCAATTCCAGTTTGGAGCGCCGCTCCTTGCCCAAAATTCATGGGATGCCAAACTACGTGGGCTCCGGACTTTGCGGCAATTTCCCCAGAACCATCAGGGCTACCGTCATCAACGCAATAGATGTTTGGAAAATACTGTGCCAGCTCATCAATTACTGATGCGATAACCGGAGCCTCAGAGAACACTGGAACCACAACAACGGTGTCGTTGTTTTCTAGCAATATCTCGGGATTTCCAGGATTGGGCACTACTCCAGTCTAGGAACACGCGTCACTCTATTCACAAGAGCACGCGCGAGCCGTGTGTGTTTGCTCACAGCGCCCAGTTTTAAGGGAATTTGGGGGTTTTTAAGTTAGTTTTTTCGCCATTTGGGGTGCATCCTAAGTTAATCCCGTAAAGCCTTAGATCAGGTTTTCAACCAAGGAGTTCTCGTGAGCAGTTCAGCTATTCCAGGTTTCGCAGATGCGCCAACAAAGAATAAGCGCCTTCTTGCTTGGGTTCAAGAAGTTGCAGAGCTAACTACACCAGATCGCATTGAATGGTGCGATGGCTCTGATGCTGAATGGAATCGCTTAACTCAAGAATTGGTTGCAAGTGGAACGCTCACACCGCTGAACTCTGAAAAGCGTCCAAACTCTTTCCTTGCTCGTTCACACCCAAGTGACGTAGCTCGTGTTGAAGACCGCACTTACATCTGTTCCGTTAAGGAAGAAGATGCTGGTCCAACCAATAATTGGATGGAACCCAGTGAAATGAAGACAATCCTTCGCTCAACCTTTAAGGGTTGCATGCGTGGACGCACTATGTACATCGTTCCGTTCTCAATGGGCCCGCTTGGATCTGACATCAGCGCTCTAGGCGTTGAAATTACAGATTCCCCATACGTTGTGATCAGCATGAAGATGATGACTCGCATGGGTAAAGCTGCTCTAGATTTAATTGGCGAACATGGTGACTTTGTTCCAGCCCTTCACTCAGTTGGCGCACCACTTGAGCCAGGACAAAAAGATGTTGCTTGGCCATGCAGTGAGACTAAGTACATCGTGCAGTTCCCAGAAGAGCGCGAAATTTGGTCCTACGGCTCCGGTTACGGTGGCAACGCACTACTAGGTAAGAAGTGTTTCGCACTTCGCATCGCATCCGTTATGGCTCGCGATGAAATGTGGCTTGCAGAGCACATGTTGATTTTGAAGTTAACTTCACCAAAGCAAAAGACCCACTACATTGCGGCTGCATTCCCATCCGGTTGTGGCAAGACAAACCTTGCAATGCTTGAACCAACAATTCCAGGTTGGAAAGTTGAAACCATCGGTGATGACATTTGCTGGATGCGTCCGGGCCCAGATGGTCGCTTGTATGCAATTAACCCAGAAGCAGGCTTCTTTGGCGTAGCACCAGGCACTGGCATGAAGACAAATGCCAATGCGATTCGCTCGTTATATGCAAACTCATTGTTCACAAACGTTGCGCTTACTGATGATGGCGACATCTGGTGGGAAGGTCTAACCGAAGAGCCGCCAGCACACTTAATTGACTGGAAGGGCAATGACTGGACTCCAGAGTCTGAAGAAGTTTCAAGTCACGCCAACTCGCGCTTCACAGCACCTGCTGAACAGTGCCCATCGATTTCTGATGAATGGGATAACCCAGCAGGCGTTCCAATCTCTGCAATTCTTTTCGGTGGTCGCCGTGCGACTAACGTTCCATTGGTTGCTCAGGCACGTAGCTGGAATCATGGCGTGTTCATGGGCGCAACAATCTCTTCAGAAATGACCGCAGCAGCCGTTGGTGGCCTTGGCCAGCTTCGTCGTGATCCATTCGCAATGCTTCCGTTCTGTGGCTACAACATGGCTGACTACTGGGGTCACTGGGTCAACATGGGTCGCACTTTTGCCAACGTTCCAAAGTTGTTCCAGGTCAACTGGTTCCGCAAGAACGAAGCCGGTGACTTCATTTGGCCAGGCTTTGGTGAGAACTCACGCGTTTTGGCATGGGTTGTTGATCGCCTTGAAAACGAAGCTGAAGGTATTGACTCTCCAGTTGGCGTATTGCCAAACCGAGAAGACCTGCCACTGGATGGACTTGAGATTTCAGAACATGATCTTGAAGCGTTATTCGATGTCGATAAGGGCAGCTGGCTTGCCGAATGTGATCTGACTGAGGAGTACTTCAGTCAGTTTGATGGACGCGTTCCACCAGAACTTCAGGCCGAGTTAGCAGATCTTAAGCAGCGCTTAAACTCTTTGCCAGCCTAAGTTTCTGGCGTAAGCGAGTTTGTTAAGGTAGTTCTCATGGCTGATGAAATTCGCACTGAGGGCGGCGTAATCGTCGACGAACGCGTCGAAGAGCAAGTAGAGCCCGGAGATCATGAGCGCTTTGCGCATTACGTAAAGAAAGAAAAGATCGTCGAGAGCGCAGTAATGGGCGCACCTGTTGTTGCGTTATGTGGCAAGGTTTGGATTCCCAATCGCGATCCGGGTAAGTTTCCAGTTTGCCCACAGTGCAAAGCAATTTTTGAAGGCTTGCCAACTGGTGGAGACAACAGCGACAATTCCGAATGACGCTTTCGCCATGGGCTCCTGAATACCGGCGACTTAGCGCAGGAATCGTTTCGTTAGTCGCAGTATTTGGGTTTGAAGGAATCGCAGTTAGCGCGGTAATGCCTGTGGCCGCAGCTGACCTAAATGCAATCAGTAACTACGCAGTGGCGTTTACCAGTTTTACTATGGCCTCGTTGCTAGGTGTGACTTTTGCCGGGTTATGGGCTGATCATATTGGCGTAAAGAAGATTGTGACCCTGGCAATTATCACCCTCGGAATCGGATCTTTGATTGCTGGATTTGCGCCAAACATACACGTGCTAACTCTTGGTCGAAGTGTGCAAGGTTTTGCCCTCGGCATCGATTTAGTGACGATGTATGTGGTTATTGGTCGGATGTATCCCGAAGCACTTCGACCTAAAGCGCTGGGGATGTTGGCTGCTGCTTGGGTTGTTCCTGGACTAGTTGGCCCAGGTATAGCGGGCCTGATGGTGGAAGTGTCTTCTTGGCGAATGACATTTTGGATTGTGCCACTACTTCTGATTTTGCCAAGTGTTGTTCTGCTCTCCCAACTAGATAAGTTGCAAACTGCAATACCTCAACCTCGAACCGATAGTAAAAGCCAAATCATCGCAGTACTGGCAGCCGTGTTGGCTCTGGCAGTTTTCCAATTCAGCACATCACAAATAGGCCAGTGGGATGTTTCGATTGTTGTTGCAATAAGCGCTGCCTGCCTTATTGCAACCGCTTGGACTACCCGGACTTTAATGCCCAAGGGATACCTAAAGATTGCAGTTGGCATTCCAGCCATCATCGGCATGCGCGGGGTGATTTCGGCAGGTTATTTCGCTGCTGAAGTTTATGTTCCACTAGCTCTGCAAGAAATCCGCGATGTATCAGTCGCAATTTCCGGAGCAGTCCTTACGGTCTCTGCCGTAACTTGGTTTGGTGGATCATGGCTGCAAGGAAGTCATCGAATCAAGATGTCGCGGGAAAAAGTTTTAGTATTTGGATCGGTGCTTATTTCGATTGGCATATTCTTGACACCGATCGCGGTTTTTGCACCCAGCAACGCCACGGTAGCTTCACTAGCGGCAAGTTTGGCTTGTGGGGCGGCAGCTTTTGGAATGGGAATTTGCTTCCCAACTCTGGGCGGACTAATGCTAGACAAGTCACCTGAAGCTGATCACGCCCGACATAGCGCCTCCCTCCAGATGTCAGATTCGTTCGGCACGATTGTGATAACTTCCATCACCGGGGCAGCCCTGAGTTTTGCAGCCTTTAAAAACAACCTAAGTGGTCAAACTTTTGTCGAAATGTGGCTAGTTTGTGGGTTTGTCTCGGTTTTGGCACTTCTATTCATCCCACAAATCCAAGGTAAACAGACAATTCACCCATAAAATCTTGTGAGAAAGACCTAACTTACGGGAGATCAAATGACAGTAAATACCTCGTCCCCACAGGATGCCTTGATGGCATTTGGCAAGAAGTGGTGGCTTCTACTAATTCTCGGCATCCTATCCATGGTCGTTGGCGTTATGGCGCTAAACAACCCAGTTTCAGCAACTGCAACCTTGGTTCTGCTATTTGGTATCTGGCTGCTATTCAGCGGTATCGGCACAATCGTTCGTGCACTTTCTGACGACACTGAAGGCTCAGGCAAGGTCCTAATGCTGATCAGCGGTTCACTATCCATAATTTTGGCAGTGATCTTCTTTAACGGTGGAATCGTTAAAGACGCACAGCTTGCTGCAATCTTTATGGGTATCACCTTTATCTTCCGAGGTATGGCTGAACTTGTTGCAGGTCTAGCATCCAAGGGAGTACCTGGCCGTGGCTGGGCAATCTTCATGGGCATCATTACTTTGATTGCCGGTGTAATCACAATCAACAACCCAATTGCATCACTGATTACTGTTACTCAGGTAATGGCATTCTTCTTGATCATCTTGGGCGTTATGGAAATTGTTGCATCATTCCAACTTCGCGGTCTTGCCAAGAAGTAACTAAAAGCAATTCAAATCAAGGGCTAGTCC
>WLGZ01000086.1 GCA_009702945.1 Actinomycetota bacterium
AGACCTCAAAGACTCAAATAGCCCATGCCATTTGGGATCATGTCATTTTGCTCCTAAATCATAAATAAGTCACCAATTAAAGACTTATTTTGAAATTTGCCAAAACCATTGTTTTTAGGTGGTTACAGATTTAACCTTTGCCTAACAAGCTACGTGCATTTGCATGTACGCGATTTAAGGGAGAGACAATGTCAGATTTAACAAAATCTTTCGATAGTGTCCTAAACGGTGTCGTAGACGGTAATCCCAGGGTTCCCGGTGTTGTTGCGATGGTTACCGACCGCAAAGGAAATATTTATGAAGGAGCAGCAGGAGTAAGAGACTTAAGTACAAATGCACCTATGACAACAGATTCAGTTTTTGCCATTTTTTCTACAACTAAAGCAATCACTGGTACCTGTGTTTTACAGTGCGTAGAAGAGGGTCTACTTGACCTAGATGCTCCAGCCAAGAATTATGCGCCTGCTCTTGGAAAGCTGCAAGTATTAGATGGGTTTGACGATGCTGGAAATCCAATCACTCGAGCACCAAAGCGTGATGTAACGACTCGAATGCTAATGCTTCATACTGCTGGCTTTGGATACGATTTTTTTAATGCTCAGTACAACCGCCTTGCCGAAGATCATGGGCAACCAAGCGTTATTACGGCTTCGCGAGGATCAATTGAAACCCCACTTCTCTTCGATCCAGGTGATCAGTGGGAATATGGAACCAATATTGATTGGGCTGGCCAAGTTGTTGAGGGAGTCCGCGGCAAACGCCTCGGTGAAGTGATGAAGGATCATGTTTTCGATCCACTTGGGATGTCAGATATTGGGTTCGTCATGAATCCAAGTATGGCAAGTCGTCGAGCTACTATTCACCTTCGAGGCCAAGACGGTTCACTAGATCCCCAGACTGATCTTGTTTTGACTCAAGAACCAGAAGTAGACATGGGCGGACACGGATTGTATTCAACGGTTGGTGAATACATGAAATTTATCCGCATGTGGCTCAATGACGGTGATGGTGCTAACGGTAGAGTCCTGAAGAAAGAGACTGTCGCTATGGCTGTAAAGAATGGGCTTAAAGACCATCAAAAGGTTGTTGCCTTGCCTGGTGTAATTCCGTGGCTTTCTAATGAAGCGGAGTTCTTCCCAGGATTAAAGAAGTCATGGTCGTTCACATTTATGGTTAACGATGAACAGGCACCTACTGGCAGACCAGCTAATTCCATCGGCTGGGCCGGGCTGGCAAATTTGTATTACTGGATAGATCAAAAAAATGGAATCGGCGGTTTTTGGGCAACGCAAATCTTGCCTTTTGCTGATGCCAGCTCCTTTGGAGGGTACATTGATTTTGAATCTACCGCCTACAAACAACCGGCTCTGGTTGGGTGAATCTAGTTTTGCCATAATTGGTGGGGATGAGTTATTTGTCATCCCCACCAGTTGCAAGAATCATTCTCAGACCAAAGACGTTGGAATCCAACTTAATCAAGAGGTTTTCACATTTCACAGAAGAATTGTCCAACATGCAATTTCACAGAGTGAATCTTGCCCTGCTACAGTTTCTTAGGAAATGCGCACCTGACCAGGAGCCCCTAAGTATGCGCGCAGCCCACATACTTACTGTTCTCTATTTAGCAAAGGCACTTACATGTCAGGTCGTTTATTTACTTCTGAATCAGTTACTGAAGGTCACCCAGACAAGATGGCAGATCAGATTTCTGATGCCATCCTTGATGACTTATTAGCGCAAGATCCAAAGAGCCGCGTAGCGGTTGAAACCATGCTTACAACTGGACAAATCCACGTTGCAGGTGAAGTTACAACAAATGGCTTTGCCGACGTTATGGCACTTGTTCGCACTGTTGTTAACGAAATTGGCTACGACAGCTCCGAAAAAGGTTTCGACGGAAATTCTTGTGGCATCTCAGTTTCAATCGGTGCTCAGTCACCAGATATTGCACAGGGTGTTGACGATGCATTCGAAGAGCGCGTTTCAGGTTCAGCAGATCCGCTAGACCGTCAAGGCGCTGGTGACCAAGGTCTAATGTTCGGTTACGCATCTGATGACACACCAGAACTAATGCCACTGCCAATCACAATCGCTCACCGTCTAGCTGAGCAACTGACTTCAGTTCGCAAGTCCGGCCAGATGGACTACCTACGTCCGGACGGTAAGACTCAAGTAACAATCGAGTACGACGGAGATCGTCCAGTACGTCTTGACACAGTTGTGGTTTCATCACAGCACGCAGAACACATTGATCTTGATAAGCAGCTTGCGCCAGAAGTTCGCGCAAATGTTGTTGAGCCAATTTTGGCAAGATTCGATATCGATGCAACTGACTTCAAGCTTTTGGTTAACCCAACTGGCAAATTCGTTGTTGGCGGACCGATGGGTGATGCTGGTCTAACTGGTCGCAAGATCATCGTTGATACTTACGGCGGCATGGCTCGTCACGGTGGTGGCGCATTCTCCGGAAAAGATCCATCAAAGGTTGACCGCTCTGCAGCATATGCAATGCGTTGGGTTGCAAAGAACGTTGTTGCAGCTGGCCTTGCAAAGCGTTGTGAAGTTCAAGTTGCTTACGCAATTGGTAAAGCACAACCAGTAGGTGTTTTCGTTGAAACTTTCGGAACCGGAACAGTTCCAGAAGAAAACATTCGCCAAGCAGTATTGAAGGTATTCGATCTTCGCCCAGCTGCGATCATCGCTGACCTAGAACTTCTTAACACCAGCGTTGTTAAGTACCGCCCAACGGCTGCTTACGGTCACTTCGGTCGCCCAGGATTCACTTGGGAACGTACCGATCGCGCCGAAGCACTTAAGGCCGCAATCTAGTACCAAGCAATTTCTCAAGAGGCCAGGCAGCAATGCCTGGCCTTTTGTCTTGCATTCATGTCAGATAAGAGTGAAAGACTGTATCCGTGAGTGACGATCAACTAAGCCTGGTCCCAGGCAAAAAGAAGCGAGTTAAGGCAGAAGTTCCGATTGCCAAAATCGCACCCGTCGCCCACATCGTCATCGATAGCCCACTCCCACATCTTGATCGCGTATTCGATTACGCAGTGCCTGAGAAGTTTTCTGAGCTTGCTAAACCAGGAGTCCGCGTCCGCGTCCGCTTCGCTGGAAAGTTAACAGACGGCTGGCTTATCTCGCGTTCCGATGAAAGCGATCATCCAGGTACGCTCGCTGCATTAACCAATGTGATCTCACCAGAAGTTGCGTTAATCCCTGAAGTTCTTGAATTGGCCAAATCTGTTGTCGCCAGACAAGCCGGCACGCTATCTGATGTCTTGCGAAGTGCTATCCCAAATCGTCATGCCACTGCCGAAGCAACAGTCTTCGCACCTGCGTCAAAAGTTTCCGACATTGAACCTACGGCTTGGTCTGATTACACCGGGGGAGGTGCATTAATCAAACGAACCATCGCCGGCGATGCACCTCGAGCAGTTGTCACAACTGGCTGTGATGATCCAGCAGTTTTACTTGCGCAGTATTCCGTCACAGTTTCGGCTAACGATGGAAATGTAATTGTCGTAGTTCCAGATCGTGCTGCAATCGATCGGGTAGTTGCAGCACTTGCTTCGCTTGGCTGTGCAAAATCCGCAGTTGCAATCTTGGCCGCCGATGATGGCCCAGCCCAGAGATATCGCAGTTGGCTTTCAGTACTTCGCGGCACCGCCAGCATTGTGGTTGGAACTCGTGCCGCTGTCTTTGCACCAGTAAAGGACTTAACTGCAATTTGCGTTTGGGATGACTGGAATGACACCTTGTCCGATCCGCAAGCTCCGTATTGGCATGCTCGCGACGTTGCAGTCCTGCGTAGCGCACAACAAAACACTGCACTTGTTTTTGCGGGCGCAACCATGTCCGTTGAAACCTGCGCACTCATGCCATGGCTTGCACACGTTGCAAAAAGCCGGGATCAACTGCGAAACGAATCACCAAAAGTTCGTAGCGCTCTAGATGAAGCGGGTACCAAGATAAATCCAGCTGCAAGCGGTTCGCGAATTCCTTCGACAGTTATGCAAGGAATGAAGACAGCACTAACTAAAGGTCCAGTGTTAGTTTTGGTTTCACGTCTTGGTTATTCGCCGCGAATAGTTTGTGACACCTGTCGAACATCAGCGCTGTGCTCAGCTTGCAACGGTCCATTAATGCAGACCGCTCGTTCCAGCGCACCAACTTGCCATCTATGTGGTCACATTGAATCCAAGTGGAGCTGCAAGAAATGCAAAGGAAATTCAATTCGCGCGGCAGCTGTTGGTAGCGAACGAACCGCGGAAGAACTTGGCCGAGCCTTTCCTGGAATCCCAGTTCGCTCATCAACTTCAGATCACATTTTACGCACCGTAGATTCCCGTCCCGCAATTGTTGTGGCAACCGCCGGTGCTGCGCCGATTGCGCAAGGTGGATATGCAGCTGCGATTTTGCTTGATGGCAATGCCATGCTGTCGCGTCCTGAATTAAGTGCCACCCAAGAAACGTTCGCGAAATGGAATGAATGCGCTTCACTGGTTAGACCCGATGGGGAAGTGATTGTGGTCGCTGACTCCGAACATCCAGCCGTTCAAGCGTTGATTCGCCATGATCCAGCTGGCTTTGCGCAGCGCGAACTTGAACAACGAGTTCAGGTTTCCTTGCCGCCTGCAGTTCGGCTGGCTGCCCTTACTGGCGAGCAATCAGATATTGATGATGCGCTGGCAATGCTGGAGTTAAATCCAGAATCCTTAGTTCGTGGTCCGGTGCCTGGCAAGGACAACCAAGTTCGAATGCTGGTTTCTTGTGATCGCAAACTTGGCATCGAACTTGCCTCGCAGTTAAAGGCAATGACTTCGGCGCGAAGCGCTAAACATAAG
>WLGZ01000087.1 GCA_009702945.1 Actinomycetota bacterium
CACCACCATTGGTTGAGACCATGAATTCACGAGAATTTAGTTTGACTAGCTCAACTGCCAGGGCAACGAGGTATTTAAGAGTGCCAGCCGGACCACGGTAAGTATTTGCTCTTTCATTTACTTGGGCATCAAAGCCGCATGAGGCGATACCAGCAAACCTAATAATGGACCCGTCGATAAGTTCAATGGTTCCCATATCCATGCTGACAGGAGCAAGGTTGTTCAACGTGGAAGATGCGTGCGCTGGCTTCTTGATGCCTAAATAGCGAGCGAAGTCATTTCCAGTACCCAGTGGAATCACAGCGAGTGGAACGGTCAAATCCGGAATTGAATTGAGCGCCAGATGAAAAGTACCGTCGCCACCACAAGCTACGACTGTGAGATTGGAATCCAAGTTACGTAACTCAGAAATTTCTTCCCTAAGTGATGCAGCATTATTGCCACTCAAAACTACTGGCTTTAGATGGGATAGTTCCTCAACAACTTTTTCGAATCGTTTGGATCCAAGTAGTTTCGGTTTTACGACTAAGGCAATCATGCTGATTCACCTAACTAGCTTCAGCTAGGCGCTGTCTACGGCGATCGTTTATCAAAGCGATTCCAACTGCAATGAAACTCATCACGATCATCGGTAGGGCTACAAATGTCATTGCGAGTGGATCACCATTTGGTGTAGCGACAGCACCGAACACAAAACTGCCCAAGATCAACCAACGCCATGCCGCCTTAAGTCGCTCCCCCGAAAGAATGCCAGCAAAGTTAAGCGTGACAAGAACAAGTGGCAACAAAAAACCAATTCCAAAGAACAATGTGAGATGCAGGAAGAAGCTTAAGTAACTTTCTACACTAGTAACGTTCTCAACATCGCTAGGTGTGAACTCAAACAAGATGTCTAGCATTCGTGGCATTACGTAATAAGCAAGTACAACTCCACATGAAAAGAGCGGCACCGCAACCGCTGTGAAGGCGTAAGCCCACTTGCGTTCATTTTGTTTTAGACCTGGTGAGATAAATCTCCAGAGTTGATAAATCCAAATCGGACTAGAAAGCACGAATGCCGCAGCTAATGAAACTCGCAATTGCAATGAAAAGCCACTAGTAATTCCAGTGAGCGCAAGGACAGCATTTGATCCAAGCCCTTGCACGCTGTCATAAGGTGCACGGATGACTGCAAAGATGTCGGAAAACTGATTCCAAACCGCAATGGTGCATACGATCAAAGCCAAAGCGCTTCGAACTAGACGCTTGCGCAATTCGCTGAAGTGCTCAGCAAGCGTCATTGCACCTTGTTTGATGTCACCTGGAGAGGCTTGCGCCATTACGTAATCTAACTCTTGTCGGAGTCTTTAGGTTCCGTAGTTTTGTCAGTCTCCATCTCGGACTTGAAAATCTTGATGGACTTGCCAACACTCTTAGCGGCATCTGGAAGTCTGCGAGCTCCAAACAAGACAATTACAAGTAGCAGCAGGATGATTGCAGCAGGTGAATCAAATAGGGCTCTCATGTCGTCTCCTTAGGGCTGGTTATCCAACGGTATCGCATCAATTCAAACCTAACTTAGCAAGCACTATTCCCATGCTGATGCACGGGCAACTAGCGCCTCAATGAGATCCGGCGGCCTTACTGCCTTAACTCGCCCGCCGGAGGCCAAAATCATTGACACTAGCCAATCCCTCGAATAAACCCGTAGCTCGACTTCAACGGCGTGCCACATGTACTCCTTGAAGCTCACTATGTCTACCTGGTCGAGTTGTCCGTAATAAGCCTTGTCGAGTTCAATCGCAGCTAAGTATTCGCGCTTAGCTTCCGACGGTTCCTCATCAGCCGGAATAGCGATTGCTTTGTCACTCAATTTCGCTTCCAAAATTCGATCCATTCGGAAACTGCGCCAAGCCTGCGAATTCTGACACCACGCCTTGAGGTAAACAAAGTCATCTTGAGAATAGATCTTTACCGGATCGACCATGCGCACCGAAACATCTTCTTTGGTGACTCCGGCGTACTTGATTTCAATCGCATGCTTTGACGCAATTGCTTTTGAAACAACAGAGTTCACATCTTCAGAGATTCGAGCAGTTACGACATTAATTGCACTATCCGCGTTTGGAAGTGCTTGTTGGATTTTTTGAATCAAGCCGCCAACTATTTCGGTGTCAACCAAATTCGGGAATTGTTCCAGGTAGTGCAAGCCACCCAACAGTGCAGAGGCTTCAAACTCCGAAAGCTTTACTGGCCGATCAAGCGCTTTGGCATCTGAGACGAAAATTGAATCAGAATCTTCAAAGTCGATGTCAACTAATCCCCCGCCAGCCTGAGACGGACCCGTGACAACCAATTGGCCGATCAGTTCTAAAGCGTGCTTTTCCGAGATGTCGAAGTGCTTGGCAACTTCAGACAGTGAAGCACCATTGTTTGCTACCAACCACGGCAGTAGTTTGATCAAAAGTTCAAGGTCATTTGCCAAAGTTATGCACCGACAAAGTTGTTGTAACAATTCGAGTTACGGAATCTTGCAGTGACTGCGGAGACTTAACCCTCGTGACATCACAAGAACTGGCAATCAGTCCTATCAATTGCGACTCGTGATGATATGGAATCGTCAACTCATCCCATTCATCACCAATCTCACAAGCGGTGGCTAATACTCGAAGTGATGCTGCCCGACCAGGTCGCACCAAAACCGTAGCAATGGTTGCGTCCTTATCTGAATGCTCCCAGGTATCGGTAATCGCTGAAAGATCAAAGTCCTTAGGCATCGACTCCAAAATGTCGTGCTTTGTTTCGACCAGGTCGCCAACTATTCGGTCAGTACGAAAAGTTCGAACCTCACCCTTATCTTGGTCAAAGCCAATTAAGTACCAGTGTCCCGAATGCAGTAATGCCCGCCAGGGATCAATGGTTCGTTTAACAACTTCTGATTGATTGAGCCCGACATAATCAAATACGACCGTCTTGCCGTTGGCTATGGCAGCAAGAATCTCGGTGATGTGACGACGACCTTTAGCCAACGAAACCGGTACCGAAATCTCAGCGCCTTGCTCTCTGGCGTCCACACTCGATACCGCTTGCCGCGCAGCAGTGCTCAATTGCGCGTTCTGCCAGGCACTTGCAGCCAAGGCTAGATAGGTGCGTTCTTCGGCTGTGATTGAGATTTCTGGCATTAACCAGTCGGAGCGATCAATTCGATATCCCAAAACGTCGTCATGGAACATATCCACTGGCTTGGTCTCTACCGGAATCGCTAAATCGCGTAGCGCAGCTTTATCCCGCTCAAACATTCTTTCGAAAGCTTCATTTGAGTCGCCATAGCCTGGAACTCGCTCCCGAATCTGTTCTCGGGTTAACGGTGTTCTGGAATTCAGCAAGACAAAGAGCAAGTTGAGCATGCGCTCAGTGCGTGCTCTTGCCATGACTTAAGAAACAGCTAAAAGATCGATGATGAAGACGAGAGTTTTTCCAGAAAGTCTGTGACCACTACCTGCAGCGCCATAAGCCATCTCAGGTGGAATGGTTAACTTTCGGCGTCCGCCAACTTTCATACCTGGGATACCTTCTTGCCATCCGACAATTAATCCCTTTAAACGAAATTCGATGGACTCGCCACGATCCCAAGAGGAATCGAACTGCTCACCAGTCTCGAAATCAATGCCTGCGTAGTGAACTGTCACAGTTTGGCCTGGCCCCGCTTCAGTTCCATCGCCAACTTGTAAATCTTCAATAACTAATTCAGTTGGTGCTGGACCTTCTGGAAAATCAAACTCTGGTGCCTGCATGGATTCCTCTATCTGCTAATTGATCGGTTAAATTCAACTTCGAAAATCTACTCAGAACTTACTAGGTCAACGACGAAAATTAGAGTTTCGCCTGCTTCGATACCGCTGCCTGGAGGCGGGTTGTTGCCATATCCAAGCTCTGCTGGTATAACTAGTAGTCGTCGTCCACCAGCCTGCATACCAACAAGACCTTCTTGCCATCCCAAAATCACGTTTGGCAATGGGAATGTGGCTGGCTCGCCTCGCACCCATGAGGAATCAAACATTTGCCCAGTTGCTGCTCCGTACCCAACGTAATGTGCGGTCACGGTAGCACCTGCTTGCACAGCATCACCCTCACCAACGATTACATCAGTTACCTCAAGTTCAGTTACCGGATCGCCTGGCGTGATAGCAACGACCGGCTCCGAGCCAGCTTCACCAGTTACTTCAACACTTACCGGAGTTCCAGTTAATGCTGGAGCGGAATCGGAAGATGCTGACGCAGCAGGCGTGGATGTCTCATCAGATGAGGACGAGCACGCAGTGAGCATTAGGGCCGTAGAAATTACTAAAACTGAAGAACGAGTAAACATATCTCAATCCTACAATCAGGAAGTGACTGCCTCTTGCATGGAGTCGATAAGTTTCTGGACTCGCTCATCTACGTTGGCAAATGGGTCCTTGCACAAAACGGTGCGTTGAGATTGATCGTTCATCTTCAGATGTACCCAGTCGACACTTATGTCCTTGCCCGCATCCTGCGCGGCGGCGATAAAGTCTCCTCGTAGTTTGGCTCGAGTGGTTTGTGGCGGCACGGTTTGGGCGTTCAAAATCTCGGCATCTGTAGTCACGCGATTTACCCGACCATTGTTCTGAAGCAAATAGAACAAACCTCTATTTTGCGTAATGTCGTGATACATCAAATCGAGTTGAGCAACTCGTGGCGAATCCAATTCCAGATCGTTCTTCTCACGATAAGAGTCAACCAAGTGCTTCTTAATGGCCCAATGGATGTCCTGAGCAATGAGTGAATGATTGTTTGTCTCTACCGCAGTTAACGTACGCTCCC
>WLGZ01000088.1 GCA_009702945.1 Actinomycetota bacterium
ATTCCATTTGCCTGGTTCATGATGCTCTATCCATCGTGGTTGATTTCTCGTGATCTGTTTAAATCCAGACTCTTAACTATTCCTACTGCTGCACTTCTTATGTCTACCTGGGATCTCTACCTGGATCCTCAAATGGTCAATGAAGGTTATTGGGTTTGGTTTGTAGATGGAATTGCAACTAAAGACATTCCAGTCACGAACTTTCTTGGTTGGTTTTTATCTACCGCAGTGATATTTACTTTGCTTTCCGTTGCACTAAAACCAAAGCAATCTGAAATCTCGAACGCAACGCCATACGCACTTGTGCTCTGGGTGTGGCTCGGCAGCTTCTTGGTGAACATAGTTCCGGTTTCACCATTTTTTAATCAACCTGTTGTCGCCATAACCGGGTTTATCGGCATGGGAATTGTTCTGATTCCATGGTCGTGGATGCTATGGCAACGACGTTAATCATTGTTGCAGTAGGTATCTCGTTACTGCTCACCGTTAATTCAGTTATCAATCACTTTGCTTTGATTCGGCCAAAGCCAGCTCGCATTGCCTCAAGAGTTGCAATTCTGATTCCAGCTCGTAATGAAGAAAGCTCAATCACTTTCGCAGTGCAAAGCGTGCTCAATCAGGAGTTACTAGATCAGTTTGAAGTTGTGGTTTTGAATGACGGTTCAACTGATGCCACAGCCGAAAAGTTATCAGCATTGACGCATCCCAAGTTACGGGTGATCAATGGCGAGTCCGAGTTACCTCAGAGCTGGCTGGGTAAGAACTGGGCTTGTCATCGGCTTTCCGAAAGTGTTGATGCTGACTTCTTAGTTTTTATCGATAGTGATGTGACTCTGGAACCATTGGCGGTAGCAAGTGCAATCAATGCTCTTACCGAGAACAATCTTCACTTAGTCAGCCCTTATCCCCGGCAACTGGCCCCAACATTGCTCGCGCGAATTGTGCAGCCATTGTTGCAGTGGTCATGGCTGACAACCGTGCCATTGCGAACTACTCGACTATCACTTCGACCGAGCTTGGCTGTGGCTAACGGTCAATTTTTAGTCTGTCGAGCAGATTCATATGCAGCCAGTGGTGGCCATAAGGAAATCAAAAGCGAAGTCCTTGATGACATTGAATTGCTTAGATCGTTTTATCGAAATGGATTTACTGGTTGTGTAATTGATGGATCTGATATTGCAACCTGCAAAATGTATGAAACCAACCAGGACTTGATCTCTGGATATGCAAAGAGTCTTTGGAATGCATTCGGCGGTCCGATTGGTTCACTATTTGTAAATACCTTCTTCTTATTCGTTTACATATTTCCGCTCACCGGATTGTTTACTGGGCAGATGCCACTAGCTCTCCTGGGTCTAATTAGTGGCATTGCGGGTCGCCTGGTTAGCGCAAAAACTTCAAGTGGCAGATTGATACCCGATTCCCTGCTTCATCCAATATCAATCCTGGCTTTTAGTCTGCTCAACTTAGTTTCTTGGTGGCGACATCTAATGGGAACTAACACTTGGAAATCCAGGGACCTAAAGTAGGGCTGTGGCAAACATCATCGTTATCGGAGCCGGCATGGGTGGCATGGCTTGTGCGGCCAGACTTGCCAGCAAAGGCCACTCCGTCCAAGTTCTGGAACATAACGAAACCTGGGGCGGCAAACTCGGTTCGGTAGAACATGGCGGCTACAAGTTTGATACTGGGCCAAGTTTGCTAACACTTCCTGCGGTTTACCGAGATCTGTTTCTAAAAACTGGCGCAGCCCTGGAAGATTCCATCGAAATTGTCGATTTGGAAACCGCATTCCGATATCAGTTTGCTGACGGCACCATTTTGAAGATGCCAGGAACTGGGATTGGACGATGTGCTGAATCGATCGGCGACAGCTTGGGCGGCAATAGCGCCGACCAATGGCGAGCGTTCATGCGACGAGCCGCTCAAATGTGGTCAGTTACTAGAAAGCCGTTTTTGGAATCTGAACTACATGGCTTAAAGAGTTTGCTGGCTTTGTCATGGCGCCTAAATGACATTAAGACGATTGCTCCGACAAAAACCTTGCGTGACATGGCTAACCACTACTTGGACGATCCACGTTTGATTACCTTGGTTGATCGCTATGCCACTTACACCGGTTCGGATCCGCGGCAGGCACCAGCGGCACTTGCAACAGTTCCTTACATTGAGCAAATGTTTGGCGCCTATCACGTGAGCGGCGGACTTCGAGAACTTGGACGAGCACTATTTGAACGTGCTACCACCATTGGGGTGAAGTTTGAATTTGGTTGCACCGTGGCAAACATTGCAACTGAGCCCAAAGTATCCGGAGTAACACTCGCAGATGGCCGCTTTATTTCTGCCGACATTGTTGTGGCAAATGCAGATGCATCAAACGTTTACCACCACTTGCTAAGTCCATCAGCGCAACAACAAACCTCTTCAGCCAGGAAATCACTTGCAAAGGCAACTCCGTCGCTTTCGGGCTTTGTGATTTTGCAAGCTATGTCAGGCAAAACTGCAGACTTTGAACACCACAACGTATTCTTTCCAGAAAACTACGACGATGAATTTGATTCAGTTTTTGGAATTGGTAAGAAACCCTCTCTGGTCGCCGATCCGACTATTTACATCTGCTCCCCTAACGATGCAAAGATGACACCAGCTGGAAACGAATCTTGGTTTATGTTGATTAATGCTCCTCGTCACGATCCGGCTAATGGTGTTGACTGGTCAAATTCAGAACTTACAGCGTCGTACACCAATCAAATTCTTTCCACACTTTCAAAGCGTGGAGTCCAAACAAGTGAACGAATCACCTGGCAACAAACTATTACTCCGGCTGAACTCGAGCAAAACACTTTGGCACCTGGCGGGGCAATTTATGGCACATCAAGTAACGGTATGCGATCTGCTTTTCTTCGCCCTGAGAACGTAACGAAGATTCCAAATTTGTATCTTGTCGGAGGCTCATCTCATCCCGGTGGAGGCTTGCCATTAGTTGGCATGTCAGCTGAGATAGTTGCCAGACATATTGGTCGAGCCTGACTTCTATCTATTCCTTCAATTGCTTTCGATAAACCCGAAGTAGCATTGCAAAACTTATTAGGCCTAGAAATATCCATGCCAGAGTTGCGATGTTAGCCAACTGGATGACTTTCTCAGGGAGCAAACCTGCCGCAAATAGGAACATTACGCCAAGTGCAATCCGAGTCGGCTTCTCCGCAGGTGTAATGATTCCAACTTCGCGATATCCAATTCCACTAGCTTTAGCTCGCATGTATTCATGAACTAGTGCAATTGACATGGCTAGCACTGCTAGTTCAACGGGTGCACCCAACACAATTAATAAAATGCCGATTCCGACATCGATCAATCGATCCACAATGCCGTCTAAAAACGCACCCCAAGAACTAGTTTTTGAAGTTCTAACAGCGACCATGCCATCAAAACTGTCGACTAAACCAACAACCAGCACAATAATGCTGGCAAGGAAATAGTTTCGATTCGGCGAAGATGCAAAATATATTGCAGCACCCATAAGTACTGGCCCAAATGCCGTGATCAGGTTTGGATTGAACTTGGTTAATGGCGTTGAAAGGAAGAATGCGATCCGAAGCCAAACTCGAACCAAGCCCTTTGGACTCTGGGTGCCATGAAGCTGGGCCCAGGCGACCAAATACTCGGCAAACGTCATGTGACCATTGTTGTACCTAACCTAAAGTGCAAGAACTGGACCCAACCAATACCCTGAACTAGTGGGAATTAATCCGTTAGATGCCAACGATCTGCGTGTGCGCATTCAGGCCAATCTTGATGCTTTTGTGGCAGATCACAGATCTTTAATGGCAGCAGTTTCCCCAGATACCTTGCCCCTACTTGAGTCACTTGAAGGACTTTTGGTTGGCGGCAAGCGGTTACGCCCAGCTTTTGCCTATTGGGGCTTTCAAGCCGCTGGTGGTGAGGATTCAGCTGAAGTTCTCCGGGCCTGCGCAAGTTTAGAATTCTTGCAAGCCTGCGCACTGATCCATGACGATGTTATGGATGCAAGTGACACCCGACGCGGCAAACCAGCAATCCACAAACAGTTTGAAGCGCTACACAATACAAATAGCTGGAATGGTTCCGCCAAACTATTTGGTGAAGGTTCAGCGATTTTGGTTGGCGACTTGGCATTGTCCTGGGCCGACGAAATGTTGCTTACTAGCGGTCTAAGTAATGATCAACTTCTACGCGCTAAAACTATTTACGACATCATGCGAACTGAATTGATGAGCGGGCAATACCTTGACCTGCTTGAGCAAGTGCGCGGTGGCATAACTCATGAACGAGCCGAAACTGTAATTCGTTTCAAAAGCGCAAAATACACAATCGAACGACCTTTACATCTAGGCGCAGCAATTGCTGGCGCTAATCCAGAACTAAATCAAGTCCTAAGTGATTACGGATTAGCACTTGGCGAGGCGTTCCAGCTACGAGATGACTTGCTGGGAGTTTTTGGCGATAGTTCGGTAACTGGAAAACCAGCTGGAGATGACTTGCGTGAGGGTAAGCAAACAATGCTCATTGCTTTTGCTAACACACACGCCAATGTTGAAGATAAGAAATACCTATCTGAAAACCTAGGTGATCCAGATCTATCCAGCGAGACCATCACAAAACTTCAAGATATTCTTGTAAGTTGCGGTGCCCAAGACTTTGTTGAG
>WLGZ01000089.1 GCA_009702945.1 Actinomycetota bacterium
AGATGAGTAAGCACCTAGGTAACGTGCTGGAACCAATCGGATTGATGGATGAACATGGCGCTGATGCACTTCGTTGGTTCATGCTGGATAGCGGTTCCCCATGGAGTGCGCGCCGCGTTGGTCACGGCACAATCGCTGAAGTTGTTCGCAAAACACTTCTTACCTACTGGAACACTGTGGCATTCCAAAGTCTTTATGCCCGTGCTGGTAACTGGGATAGCAGCACAGCATCGCTGGATAATCTAACGGATTTAGATCAGTGGGCAGTTTCGCAAGCCACTCGCCTAGCACGCGATGTAGATCAAGCTTTAGAGCAATTCGACACTCAGCGAGCTGGACGTTTCATCGCAGAGTTCGTAGATGATTTGAGTAACTGGTACGTACGCCGTTCGCGTCGTCGCTTCTGGGATGCAGATCACGCTGCGTTAAGCACTTTGCATCACTGCCTGAAGGTAGTTACTCAAGTCATGGCACCATTCACGCCGTTCATAACCGAACGCGTTTGGCAAGACTTGTACACGACAACAGATACTGAATCGGTGCACTTAAGTACTTGGCCGGAATGGTCAGACGAGAACATCAGCGATACCTTGCGCGATCAAGTCGATTTAACCCGTCGCTTAGTTGAACTTGGCAGATCAGCCCGCGCTACATCTGGCGTTAAAACTCGTCAGCCACTTCAGCGAGCTCTAGTTGCTGCTCCTGGTTGGGATGCTTTGCCTGAAGGTCTGCAAGCGCAGATCCGGGATGAAGTTAACGTCTTGAGTCTGGAAAGTCTTTCGGGAACCGACGAACTTGTTGATGTCAGCCTTAAAGCTAACTTCAAAACCCTTGGCGCAAGATATGGCAAGAGCACACCAGAGATTGCAGCTGCAGTAGCAGCAGCTGATGCAAACGCATTAGTTGAGGCGCTGCGATCTGGTTCAGCAACCGTTACGGCTTCTGGGGTGGATTACGAGATCGGCCCAGATGATGTGGTTGTCACAGAGGTACCTCGAGAAGGCTGGACAGTTGCTAGTGACTCCGGTGAATCGCTCGCTCTTGACTTAGCTCTGACTCCGGAATTAATTGGGCAAGGCATTGCTCGAGACGTAACCCGGTTGATTCAAGATGCTCGGAAGACTTCTGGCTTAGACATCAGTGATCGCATCTCTGTTACTTGGGAATCTGGAAATGACTCAACCATTTCAGCGCTAACTTCACACGCTGATTTGATTGCAAGCGAAGTACTTGCTACTTCCTGGACGCAAGGATCGGTTTCCAATCCAACTGCCAGCGATGACGAACTTGAGTTAAAGGTATTAATCGCAAAAGCGTAACTAGACAAAAAAGAAGGCCTGGGAAAATCCCAGGCCTTCTTTTTTTAATTCTTAATCTTCGGTTACCTGACGGTCACCGCTGATGTTCTTGGATTCAAGCTCACGAAGCTGTCCCTCTAGGTAGCTACGTAGACGGCCACGGTATTCGCGTTCGTAAGCACGAAGCTCTTCGACGCGACGTTCCATGGCAACCCGCTGTGATTCAAACTCACGAGTGATGTTTGCAACGTTGGCCTTTGCCTCAGTTACTAGTTCATCTGATGTGGACTTAGCGGCAGAAAGTAGTTGCTCAGATTCAATGCGAGCTGAGGCAACTGCTTCATCTGCGGTGCGCTGAGCCAATTCAAGGATGCGAACTGATGCGACACCTTGTTCGGCTGGTGATGACGTTGCTGCTGCTGTCGCTGCTGCTGCCACACCTTCGGACTGTGAAGTAGCAAGCTGCTCTTTTAGCTCGGTGATTGCAGCCAGGCTGGCAGCAAGTTCTTCGCGAGCGGATGAAAGTTCTGATTCAAGTTCATTAACGCGAGCCTGAGAAGTCTTAAGTGCTTCGTCGCTTGCTGCACTGTCAGAAGAAACAACAACGCGAGCATCTGCATCAACAAGTGCTTTAGCAGACTGATCAAGTTCGCTCTTTAGTCGAGCGTTCTCGTCACCAAGTGAACGAATCTCTTCACGGATTGACTCCGGCACTTCACCCTTGGCGGTTGCACGTAGGTCTTCTGCTTCACGTGTTACTGCAGCTAGTGACTCTTCGATTTCGTCAAGGAAGTTGTCAACCTCATCAAGGTCATAGCCTTCTTTAAATCGAACTGTAGTGAACTGCTTGTTTCGCACGTCTTCAGGCGTCAAAGCCATAATGAAAACCTTCCGTCTTGAATAATGTCCGTGATTATTGAGAAAACCTCTAACCCCGTGTCCTCTAGATTAGGGATAAATCCGCAGAAAGTGAAACCCGAGCCTATGTTTCTTAGGTTTCTAAGGGTTATTGCTAGGTCCTGAAATCGGACATTTATAGCCTTAAACCGAAGCTAAGAGCCCACGAGTAATAGAGATTGCGATTAACAAAATGATGAACGAAAGGTCTAATGAAACGCTGCCCAGTCGCACACTTGGCACCACTTTGCGGATGGCTTTTAGTGGTGGGTCAGTTAGCGTGAAAACTGTTTCCGAGAGCAAGAGCAAGGGACCCTTAGGGCGCCAATCTCTAGCAAAAATTGCCACATATTCCAGAACAAGTCTGGCTATCAAAATCAAGACATAAAGATTTAAGAGCGACGAAATTATTGCGGCAATTGATGACACGATAAAAAGAATTAGCTCTGGTTAAAGAATGGATCTTCGCGCAGCTGAGCACGAGCAGCAGCGCCAATGTCAACGTTTGCTGGCGACAAAAGGAATACGCCCTTTGTTACCTTTTCAATGCTGCCATGTAATCCAAATGCAAGACCTGCAGAGAAATCAACAATGCGACGGGCATCTGCTTCGTCCATGTCACTTAAGTTCATGATTACTGGAGTACCGGAGCGGAACTCTTCACCAATGCGACGAGCGTCGTTGTAAGTGATTGGGTGCAAAGTTGTGATGCGGTAAACATCCGCAAGTGGTGCTGCAGTGCGAACTGGAGCTGCGTAAGAAGTCTGGGTGTGCTCGCTTACGTGGTCATAAGAAGAGTTTGAAGCTACCGGACGCAATGGAGCTTGATCGTCATATCCCTGAAGATCGGTATCGGCATATGTGCCAAATTCGTCGTTGTATTCGCCGCCATCGACAAGGCCGAGGTATTCAGCCATTTTTCGCATTGCGTTAGCCATGTGGTTCGCTCCTTGCAGGGGTAAGTAATACGAACTTACCCTTGAAAAGCCCGATTTCCGAGGATCGATGAGCCTATTCGAAGGTGTGTCGCGCCATATTTCAGGGCAGTTGCGAAGTCGCCACTCATGCCCGCCGAGATCCAATTCGCCTCGGGAAAGGAGCTTTGGATCTGGCTTGCGAAGTCTTGCAGCCTGGCAAACGCCATGTCGTCATCTCCAGCAAGTGGGGCCACTCCCATTACACCCTGAAGGCGCAGCCCTTCGCTGTTGGAAATCATCTCGGCAAGAATCATTAGTTCGGAACGAAGCGCGCCGCCACGATTCTCAGTTGGAGCCGGGTCAAGATTTGCTTGGATCAATACCCCAAGAGGCACTTCCCTAGTGGTAACTGCCTTTGTCAACGCAGTAACTAAATCGATTCGATCAACGCTGTGTACGACATCGGCCCAAGCAGCCACGCTTTTGGCTTTATTGGTTTGCAGCTGTCCAATTGCATGCCAAGTTAGATTCTTTGCAGCAACTTCATCGTGTTTAGGTTTAGCTTCTTGATCTCGGTTCTCACCAACATCTGTAACACCAAGTTGTGCCACCAAGTCAACATCGGTGGCTGGCCAAGTTTTGGTTACGGCTATCAAAGTTACGTCGTCGCGATTTCGATTTGCAGTCACGCAAGCCTGCGAAATTTCGCGCTCAACGTCCTGCAAATTTGCCTGCAGTTCCTGCATTCGATCCATGATGACCACTCTATGAGTTCAGGAACTAAGAAGCACTTATTGCTATGACTAATCCACCACGACCAGTTGGCTCCCCTGCGGCACGACGATATGAAAACAGATCGGAACTTTCTAAAGTGCAGCCAGAAATTTCATGGATTTTTGTTACTTGGGTTGCCAGCACTGACTTAACGCCTGCAATTAGGTCTAGATTCCTAGTAGCTGCAATTGCTTCAGGGCGAACATCTCTAAATTGCTCGACTCTTTCCGCAGGCACTTCATAACACTTGGCACAGATGGCTGGACCAATTATGGCTTGAGTGTGTTTAAGTTGCGCGCCACTGGCAACAAACTCATCCAATAGCGCTTGCATGACATTTGCTAAAACTCCGCGCCAGCCTGCGTGACCAACTGCAATCACACTGTTGACTGAATCAACCAGTCCAAAAGGAACGCAATCTGCTGCCAAAGCAACTAAAGCAAGATCGGTTTGCTTTGTGATTAAGCCATCACCAGGTAGTGCAACACCTGGTTCGCTGACAACATGAACCGTGTTTCCATGCTCGGCATTCATGACCGCAATTTCACTTGCTGAAACTAAGCCTTTGGCAATTGCCAGGTTCGCAGAAACGTTTTCAGCCGAGTCCCCCACGTACGACGCAAGGTTAAGCGCACCAAACGGCGCCAGACTTGTGCCACCGTTGCGGCTCAACGCAATTGCTTGAATGCCTTCAATTGAAACGCGGCCAAAGACCTGCGCATTCATTTTGAAATGGTTTCGCTAGCGAAG
>WLGZ01000009.1 GCA_009702945.1 Actinomycetota bacterium
ACTATGGCGGATCGTTACATCAGTGATCGATTCCTGCCGGACAAGGCAATTGACTTAATCGATGAGGCTGGCGCACGTTTGCGTATTCGTCGCATGACTGCACCACCAGACTTGCGCGAAATCGACGAAAAGATTGCTGCAACTCGAATGGAAAAAGAATCTGCCATCGATGGTCAGGATTTCGAACGCGCAGCTTCGCTACGCGATGACGAAAAGAATCTGATTGCTGCCCGCGCCACTCGCGAAAAAGAGTGGAAGGACGGCGACATGGATGTGGTCGCAACTGTTGACGAAGAATTGATCGCAGAGGTTCTTGCCGCTTCAACTGGAATTCCAGTATTCAAGCTAACTGAAGAAGAGTCACAACGACTTCTTCACATGGAAGGCGAACTACACAAGCGAGTTATCGGACAAGAGCAAGCAATCAAGGCCTTGTCTCAGGCAATTCGTCGCACTCGTGCCGGCCTGAAGGATCCGAAGCGTCCAGGTGGATCATTCATCTTCGCTGGTCCATCAGGTGTTGGTAAGACTGAGCTTTCCAAGACACTTGCTGAGTTCTTGTTCGGCGACGAAGAGTCACTAATCCAGTTGGATATGTCTGAGTACTCCGAGAAGCACACAGTTTCTCGTCTATTCGGTTCACCTCCAGGATTTGTTGGTTACGAAGAAGGTGGCCAGCTAACTGAGAAGGTACGCCGCAAGCCATTTAGCGTCGTGCTATTCGACGAAGTTGAAAAGGCTCACCCAGATATCTTCAATTCACTGTTGCAGATTCTGGAAGACGGTCGTCTAACTGATGCCCAAGGTCGCGTCGTTGACTTCAAGAACACTGTCATCATCATGACTACAAACCTTGGAACTAGAGACATTGCAAAGGGTGTAAGCCTTGGCTTCGCTGATGGCAATGACACCACGACTTCATACGAACGCATGAAGGCCAAGGTCAATGATGAGCTAAAGACTCACTTCCGTCCAGAGTTCTTGAACCGCATCGATGACATCATCGTCTTCCACCAGTTGAGTGAAGATGAAATTGTCGAGATCGTTGATCTAATGATCGCCAAGTTGGATTCCCGCTTGAAGGACAAGGACATGGCAATCGAACTTACTTCCGCAGCAAAGGCCTTGCTGGCTAAGCGTGGTTACGACCCAGTCTTGGGCGCGCGTCCATTGCGTCGCACAATTCAGCGTGAGATTGAAGATCCAATGAGCGAAAAGATGCTCTTTGGTGATCTCAAGCCAGGCGAAATCGTAATTGTTGATGTTGAGGGCGAAGGCGAAGATGCCAAGTTCACAATTAGAGGCGAGTTCAAGGGCGAGCTTTCTGACATTGAAATCGCGCCGGCCGATACTGCTGGAGTTTCTGAGTAATTAACTGCTGATGGCTGCCAACAATTTTGACTTCGGAGTAATCGGAGCCGGAATTGTTGGCCTAGCCATGGCGAATCGAATTCGCCAGGTCCACCCCAATGCCAAGATTGCGGTTTTCGATAAAGAGAACTCGGTTGGCGAGCATGCAAGTGGCCGCAATAGTGGTGTGCTGCACGCTGGCTTCTATTACTCACCAGATTCGCTAAAGGCGGCGTTAACTCGAGATGGCAATAAACTGCTACGAGATTTCTGCAGTGAAGAAAACATCCAAGTTAAAGAAACTGGAAAAGTTGTAGTCGCACAGAATCCTGCCGAAGTTGCTGCGTTACAAGAATTGCATCGTCGGGGAAATGCCAATGGAGTAGTCACTGAACTCGTATCACCAGAGCGACTTGCTGAACTAGAACCGCTAGCCAAAACCTCAGAGTTAGCACTTTGGTCGCCGCACACCGCAGTAGCAAATCCACTCGCGGTAACTCAAGGACTGGCTAACAAAGTTGTTCGCGAAGGCACAACACTTAAGTTAGGCCAAGAAGTATTGCGCACAACCCAAAATCGAATCATCACAAATCTTGGTAACTATTCTGTTGGCCACATCATTAATTGCGCCGGACTTTATGCCGACAAGATTGCAAAACAATTTGGTTACTGCGATGACTATGCGATGTTGCCGTTCAAAGGTTTGTATTGGTACGGAAACTGGGAGCCAGGCAAACTTCAGCGTCACGTTTATCCAGTCCCAGATGTTCGCAACCCATTCCTTGGCGTGCACTTAACTGTGACGATTGATGGGCGAGCAAAAATTGGCCCAACTGCAATTCCGATTTTCTCTCGCGAAAGTTATGCCGGTTTCGGGGGACTAAGCCCTAAGGAAATTCTCAACATAGTTGGCATATATCCAAAGTTTCTTACTAGTAAGCATCACGATGTTTTAGGTTTGATTAAAACTGAGATGCCAAAGTATCTGCAGCGTCACCTGGTTTCGCAAGCCAAGGCGTTGGTGCCAAGTGTGGAACCAAAAGATTTCAAACAGCGTGGCGAACCTGGAATTCGGGCTCAACTTCTGGACATCAAGAACAAGAAACTTGAAATGGATTTCGTGGTTCGTGGTGATGAGAACTCAACCCATTTGCTCAACGCGGTATCGCCAGCTTGGACTAGCGCCTTGGCCATGGCGAATCATGTTTGCAAAAAGTTCGATTAGGATTTAGAAAACGAAGGATTGGAAGATCGTGGAATCAACAGTTGACTTAATTTGGCTAGTTTCTGGCTACATTGCACTTGGCATCAAAGCCTGGGCGCTTTCGGATGTAATCAAAGCTCCAGCTGAAGCATTCCCATTTCTAAATCGCCAAACTAAGAACATTTGGCTCGCGATCACAGTCGGCAGTATTTTGGGCCACATTCTTTTTGGAGCTTGGGGCTTCACTGGAATCATCGGCCTAATTGCTTGTGGTGTCTATCTTGCTGACATCCGCGTAAAGATTAACGACATGACAGGTCGTCGGTGACCCCTTCGGTTCTCGGTGACATCACCAGAGGAACAACTAATCCAAATCGGCTTCGTCGGATTGACCGATGGATGTTGCACGCAGTTTGCCCAATCATTCGAAATTCCAAAGATCCAGTCGTAGTTGATTTAGGTTATGGCGCCACTCCCATAACGACGCAAGAAATGTTCCATAGGTTTCGCAAGCATGTCAGGCCTGATGTTGAAGTAGTTGGCATTGAGATAGATCCAATTCGAGTAACGCAAGCACTAGAAATTGTTGAGCCTGGACTCGATTTTGCATATGGGGGATTTGAAGTTCCATTGCCAGATGCTCGTAAGCCAATCGCAATTCGAGCGTTTAATGTGCTCCGCCAATATGACGAAAGTGAAGTTTCGAAGTCCTGGCAGCTAATGACAAATCGATTGGCCCCTGAAGGATTTTTAGTTGAAGGTACTTGCGATGAAATCGGTCGACGAAGCTCCTGGGTTGCCTTACGCAGTCAAGAAAAGATTCCAGAAACATTTACGATTTCACTTCATGTTGGATCCCTTGAAATGCCGTCAGAAATTGCGCCTCGATTACCTAAAGCATTAATTCATCGAAACGTGCCAGGTGAAAAAATCTATGATTTTTTGCAAGAGTTTGATCGAACTTGGCTAGGCAATTCAGCGATGATTCCATTTGGCGCGAGGCAGCGCTGGGTAGCAGCTGTTGAAGCTCTGCGATCAAGTTACCCAATCCTGGATAACAAAGTCCGCTGGCGATTAGGCGAAGTTACGATCCCCTGGGATGTTGTAGCACCAAAGTAAAAGTTTTACTTCTTACCTTGATTAGCTACCGCGGCAGCAGCAGTGGCCGCAGCTTCTGGATCTAGATACTTTCCACCAGGAACTACTGGCTTGAAGTTGCTATCTAATTCATAGACCAACGGAATTCCAGTTGGAATGTTTAAGCCAGCAATGTCATCATCACTGATGCCGTCTAAGTGCTTAACCAAAGCGCGCAATGAGTTTCCATGCGCAGCCACCATAACCGTCTTGCCTGCTTTAAGGTCTGGGACGATGTTTGACTCCCAGTAAGGCAACATACGAACAACTACGTCGGCTAGACATTCAGTGCCCGGTAAGTCTTTACCTAAATCGGCGTAGCGCAGGTCATGAGTTTGCGCGTATTCATTGTTTGGATCAATAACTGGTGGTGGCGTATCAAAGGATCGACGCCACAACATGAATTGTTCTTCACCATATTCAGCAAGCGTTTGAGCTTTGTCTTTACCTTGCAAAGCTCCATAGTGACGTTCGTTTAAACGCCAAGTGCGGTGAACCGGAATCCAGTGGCGGTCGGCAACATCGAGCGCGATGTTTGCAGTCTTGATGGCTCGACGCAAAAGTGAAGTGTGAAGCACATCTGGCAAAATGCCTGCTTCTTTAAGTAACTCGCCAGCTCTAGTGGCCTCACCTAGACCTTTTTGGTTTAGATCGACATCAACCCAGCCAGTAAAAAGGTTCTTTTCATTCCATTGGCTTTCGCCGTGACGAACCAAGATCAAGGAGTAGTTACTCATAGTTCAATTCTGCCTGATTACTCAAAGAAGTGAGCAAAGGCCTGCAGGTTGGCCATGTCCATACCTTTGCTGGTTCGCCAAGCCCACTCTTTTTCAATGGCTGAACGGAAACCCAACTCAAGCAAGATGTTGAAAGAGTTATCACTGGTTTGGAGCATGACACCGAGCATTTGATCTATTTGAGCAATGTCAACGGTTGCAATTGGAAGCACACCCGAAAGATAGATATCGCCAAGGTGATCAAGGCAGTAATTGATAACGAGTAGTTTTCGATTCTGCTCCAAAATCCAGCGATAAACCGCTTCATGGTTTTCATCTGGATTTCGGGCCACGAAACTTTCGATCTTGAAAACTTTGTCACCAATTGTCATCGCCACATTTACGAATTGCTTATTAGTTCCGGGAAGGGAAACCACAACGGTTTTCTCGCCAGCCAACTCAAACTGCAAATCCTGTGAGGTTAGAAATTCGGTAACCTCAGTAATTGAAAGCGTCATACTTGCGCCCGAACCTGTGATGATTTAACGGCTTCGTTGTAAACCGAAATCAGTTTGTCAGTTGTGTCTTCCCAGCCAAAGTGAGAAGCGTGCGCAATCGCACCAGTTGAAAGTTTGGTTCGAAGTGCATCATTCGTTACGACACTGAGAATTTGATCAGCCCAAGTTGCTGGCTCATGACCATCTACCAAAACGCCACTGATTCCATCGCGAACTGCAGTTGGCAGGCCACCGACGCGAGCTGCAATCACAGGAGTGCCACAAGCCTGCGCTTCGATCGCAACTAACCCAAAAGATTCGCTGTAGGACGGAACCACACAAACCGAGGCTGCTTGAAACCATTTAACTAATTCGGCGCGACTTGTTGGCGGCACAAACTTAACGATGTCAGAGATTCCAAGTTGATCGGCAAGGTTAACTAATGCATCTGGTCGTTCAAGTCCACTGCCTGAAGGTCCGCCACAAATTGCCACAACTAATCGACTTCGCAATTCAGGATTACGTTTCAAAATTTCAGCTGCAGCCTCAATCAAAACGTCCGGTGCTTTCAAAGGTTGAATGCGTCCCACAAATAACAAAACGATGGTGTCATCAGCGACACCTAGCTCCTTGCGAACAACTGATTGATTACCAGGCACAAACACATCAAGATCAACCCCAGGATGCACGACCCGAACTCGGTTTGGATCCGCGTGATACAGCTCAATTAATTCTTTGGCTTCTGCATGAGTATTTGCAACAAGGCGATCAGCTGCAGTGACAACTTGCTCTTCACCTATTTCACGAATTGCAGGCTCCGGTGAATCGCCTTGCGCCAAAGTTAAGTTTTTGACACGCGCCATGGTGTGCATGGTGTGAACAAGTGGCACACCCCAACGTTCTTGCGCAATCCAACCAACTTGGCCAGAAAGCCAATAGTGACTGTGAACTAAATCGTAGAAACCTTCATTCTTTGCTGCTTCAGCTCGCAATACGCCAGCGGTAACTGCACATAGTTGCGCAGGCAAGTCTTCCTTGCGCAAACCTTCAAATGGGCCAGCAGGAATATGTCGAACTAAAACTCCGGGCGCCAGCTCAGTTACTTCCGGCTCAACTAACGAAGTTGCACGAGTAAAGATTTCAACTTCGATACCACGAGCTGCAATTCGCTTGGCAGTTTCGGCAATGTAAACGTTCATGCCACCAGAGTCGCCGGTACCTGGTTGATGCAGCGGGGAAGTGTGGACAGAAAGAATCGCAATGCGACGCAGATCTGTTGATGTATTTGCCATGAGAACCCTTAACTAACTTAGCGAAAAGGGCAGAACTAAGACACTTTTAGAAAAAGTGCTTTAGATATTGGCGTATGGTTCACCGGTAACGATGTAAATCACGCGACGAGCAAGGGAAACTGCGTGATCTCCAAAACGCTCATAAAAGCGGCTCAACAATGTGACATCGATTGCGGCCTCTACGCCGTGGTCCCAAGAATCAGAAAGCACTGCTGTAAACAAATCGCGATGTAAGCGATCTAGAGTGTCGTCGTATTGCTTCATCTTGTCGGCAAGTGTTGTGTCGCGCGTCTCGATAACTCGACCGGCTTCAGCCACAATCTTGCTCGCGGCATCGCCCATTTCCCGAAAAGTTGACTGCAGGTCAACTGGAATCGAAGGATTTGGATAACGCAACCGAACCTGCTTAGCGATGTGAACTGCCAAGTCACCCATTCGTTCTAATGAGGTTGCCATGCGAATTCCGCCCATGGTCATGCGCAAATCAGTTGCCATTGGGGCTTCTAGAGCCGCAACTCGGAAACACAATTCCTCAACTTCCGCATTCAAGCGATTGATCTCATCATCACCGGTTATGACTTGTTCAGCCATAGAAAGGTCATCTGTAAGTAACGCGGTGGTAGCAGTCGCAATTGCGGTACCAACTAGCTCTGACATGTGAACTAAATTGGCGTTGATAGCTTCTAATTTGTCCTGCATGGCTTTGATTCTAAACCCAAGTTGCCGCTAAAGATGGGCAGGTTTGGGTTGCTTTAGAAAACACTTAGCAACCAACTGGCTAATTCTTTTGCTATAAATGGTGAACTCTAAGTGAAATTGGGCTAGCCATGAGATGTCTAGGTCACCCTCTGCCTATCCTTAAGGTGTGATGACCTTGTTGACCAGAACGCTTGCGCGGTGTGGGTTTTGAGCATTCTAAAGCGCAGTTTCGGGGCTAAGCAGGACTCAGCTAGCGAATCTGAACAAAACCAAGCAGCCCGTGTCGCTGCTCTCAGCCAGATTCTGGATGTGTTGCCCGACGCCGCAGCGATAGTTGATGCCTCAGACCAGGTCTTAGAGGCGAGCGCCAACTGCATTGCTATGGGATTAGTTAGTAACGGTCGAATAGCGTTAGTAGAAATTCGCGCACTTAACCGGGAAGTTCACCGCTTACGTAAAACCCAAAGCCGGGAATCAGTTATTAATCGAAGCGGTTCAAGATTGGGAAACTGGGAAGCCAGAGTTCAAATCTCTCCAATTGACGATGATTTGAGCTTGATGATTGCTCAAGATTTAAGTGAAGAACGTCGACTTAATGATGTGCGTCGAGATTTTGTAGCGAACGTTTCGCACGAACTAAAGACACCAGTTGGTGCACTTTCATTATTGGCGGAAGCAGTGCAAGCAGCTGATACCGATATTGAACAAGTGCGACATTTCACGAGTCGAATGCAAGTCGAAGTTAAGCGCCTTACAGCAATGATTTCTGACTTAGTTGCACTCTCTCAAGTTCAAGGTGACGCTGCACTACGAAATTCTGCGCCAGTCCAAGTACAAAGCATTATTGCCGAAGCAGTTGATGCAACCAAGATTTCTGCTGAGCAACAACATATTGAAGTTTCGATAAGCGACGATGTTGAACCAGGTCGGATTTTCGGAGATGAACAACAGTTAGTAACGGCGTTAAGTAATTTGATTTCTAATGCAATCAAATATTCTCCGTCCCATACCAAAGTTGGCGTCGGCTCTCGTCGCGTTGGCAACATGATTGAAATTTCGGTTACTGATCAGGGTCCTGGAATTCCTGAAAGTGACGTGGAGCGAATTTTCGAACGTTTCTACCGGGTGGATCCCGCACGATCCAGAGATACCGGCGGCACCGGACTTGGTCTTGCGATTGTTAAACACGTTTGCGCAAATCATGGTGGCGAATGCACCGTTTGGTCGCAACTAGGACAAGGCTCAACTTTCACATTACGTTTCCCTGCCTACCTAAATGGGTCGGCAACTCCAGCGGAGGTATCAGGTAAATGACACGAGTACTGGTAATCGAGGATGAAGAATCATTCCGTGATGCATTGCAATTCATGTTGTCGCGTGAGGGTTTCGACGTGGTGTTGGCTGCGGATGGCGCAGAAGGTATTAAGCAGTTTGATGCTAAGAACCCAGACATTGTGCTACTTGATTTAATGTTGCCAGAAGTTTCAGGTACCGAAGTTTGCAAATACATTCGAACAAAATCAAATACACCCGTGATCATGCTGACTGCTAAAGATACTGAAATAGATAAAGTCGTTGGGCTGGAACTAGGCGCAGATGACTATGTAACCAAGCCATTCTCAACCCGCGAGCTGCTGGCTCGAATCAAGGCAGTTTTGCGCCGCGGTGCTGATGTGGAATTTGACTCAGTAGGAGCAGTCGAGGGCGGACCAATTCGCATGGATGTAGATCGTCACGCCCTAACTGTTAACGGCGAGCCGGTTTCTATGCCACTCAAGGAATTTGAGTTACTCGAATTCCTGATGCGAAACTCGGGCCGAGTGCTAACTCGGGGCCAGCTAATGGATCGAATCTGGGGATCAGATTATGTGGGAGACGGTAAGACACTTGATGTGCACGTAAAGCGGATTCGCTCAAAAATTGAGCCAGATCCTGCTAATCCTGTCTATTTGACTACAGTTCGAGGACTTGGCTACCGCTTCGAAGCATAAGAATTCGTAAGTAGTTCACCTGCTGTTCACCTAAGAAGAACCCTGCGTATCCCTTGCCTTTCTAGTCTTTGGGGGTGAGTTTAGATATCAAGCGCACCCCAATGAATACCCGTCAAGTTGCCAAGGGCGATCGGGCATTCTTTGCAGTTTCAACTGCAGCTGCTTTCTTTACGATGTCTTTGGTTTTCGCAGTTTTGATCTTCCTGAGTATTCGGTCTTGGAAAACTTTTTCCGAACAAGGTCTAGCATTCATTACTGGATCCACTTGGGATGCAACTTCGACTCCCGGAACATTTCAAATTTTGCCAATGTTGGTTGGAACGCTTGTAGTTTCAATACTTGGTTTGATCATCGCAGTTCCAACATCGGTAGCAGTGGCTTACTTCATCGAATACATGGCACCTCCTAAGGTTGCAAAGATTGCTACCTCGCTAATTGACTTGTTAGCAGCTTTGCCATCCGTAGTGATTGGCCTATGGGGTCTTTACGTACTCATCCCACATGCAGTCACTTGGTCGAAATTGCTTTCAACCCACCTAGGTTTCATTCCGTTTTTCCGCACTGATTTTGATAATGCCCAAGGCGCCCCATTTATTGCTGGCTGGACTGTCGCAATCATGATCATTCCGATCATTACGTCTGTAAGTCGCGAAGTTATGGGCCGGGTTGATAAGGAATTAGTGTCGGCAGCGTCAGCCCTTGGCGGAACCAACTTTTCAACAATGCGTCGTGTGGTTCTTCCTACTGCCAAAAGTGGCATTCTAGGTGGAATTCTTCTGGGACTTGGTAGAGCGCTTGGTGAAACTGTTGCGATCTTCTTCGTACTCAACTTGGTTTTTGAGACGAATTGGTATCGCGTGCTAGAACCTAAGGGTGGAAACGTTGCATCCCTAATTGTTTCGAAGTTTGCTGAGGCCACAGCAACGGAAATCAGCGCGTTAATGGCTGCTGGTGTAGTTCTCTTTGTTCTTACTTTGATCGTAAACATGATTGCAACATCGATCGTGCAACGAGCTGAACGAAAGATGGCATCGTAATGACAACACTTGAGTTACTACCGCGGCCAAAAGATGCAGCTCCTTGGCGCAATCGTTCGAAATCCCTACTCACAAAGATTGCTTTGGCATCTGTACTTCCAGTTGTACTAGCAATCGCAATTGGTAAAGCTTTTGGGATCCCAGGACCGATCACGCTTCTCTTAGTTTTTCTCCCATTGCAACTCTTGGCATCTGGATTAGCCGCGTTATCTACTCGAGGTAAGCGTGGAGTTGCAGATTCGCAATTAAATGTTGCAGTTCTATTTGCTACAACGTTTGTGGCAATTATGTTGGGCTCAGTTCTATTCTCAGTTGTCTCGTTTGGCTTAAACGCAATTAGCCCTCACTTTGCTTACCAAAACAATGTGTACGTAACCTCAACTACTTCACTTGAATATGGTGGCGCTGGACATGCCCTGCTCGGCACAGTTCTTGTAGTTGGACTCGCTGCATTAATCGCCGTACCAGTTGGAATTGCAGTGGCTGTTTATTTGACCGAGACTCGAGGTCGCTTCCGCGGACCAGTTAGATTCTTTGCCCAATCGATGAGTGGTCTGCCATCGATTGTTGCTGGTTTGTTTATCTTTGCGGTATTTGTTTCCACGGGCATTTCTCGTCCGGCGGGCTGGCTAGCGTCTTCGGCGCTGGTGTTATTGATGCTGCCAACTGTGATTCGAATGAGTGAAGAAGTATTGAAACTTGTTCCGGGGGACCTGCGTTCCGCTGCACTTGCACTCGGAGCACCACAACGCAAAGCGTTCTTCCTGGTCATCATGCCGGCTGCCAAGACTGGTCTGGTAACCGCGATTCTGCTCGGAATTGCTCGCATTGTCGGAGAAACCGCACCGTTGCTTTTGACGATGCGGGTAAATCCAAATACCAACGTAAATGTTTTCAGTGGTGACATGTCAACGCTGCCAACATATATCTTTGCGTTCTTAACAGCTGGTTTTGATACTGGTAGAGCTCGATCATGGGCAGCAGCTTTCCTACTGCTTGCGGTTGTAGGACTGATTTTCGGAACAGCACGTGCAATTAGCGCAAAAAGCATTAAGAAGTAGTGAAGACAAATGACGATACTAGGAGATAACAACATGAATCTGCAGACTCAGAATTCGAACATTGCAGTAATGGATGCCGATAGCCACCTAGAGGCGCGCAACATCCACGTTTGGTTCAAGGAGCGCCACGTTCTTTCCGATGTTTCATTACATTTCCCAACTAACTCAGTAACCGCTCTGATCGGTCCATCAGGTTGCGGTAAGTCAACCTTCATTCGCACCTTGAATCGAATGCATGAATTGATTCCAGGTGCCGGACTCGCAGGATCTGTTTATCTAGACAACGAAGACATTTATGCTGCCGGTGTTGATCCAGTGACAATTAGACTTCGCGTCGGAATGGTTTTCCAGAAGCCAAACCCATTCCCAACTATGACCATTAAGGGAAATGTTCTAGCTGGCCTTCGATTAAGCAATCGTCGTACTCGCGATGAAGATGAATTAGTTGAAAGCTGCCTAAATCGCGCAAGTCTTTGGAACGAAGTTAAAGATCGCCTAGACGCTCCAGCTGGCTCACTCTCTGGTGGTCAACAGCAACGCTTATGCATTGCCCGTTCACTAGCACTTGCCCCAGAAGTACTGCTAATGGATGAACCATGTTCAGCGCTTGATCCAGGTTCCACCCGCCGAATCGAAGAAACGATTCGCGAACTTTCCTCCGATATGACCGTCGTTATCGTTACTCACAACATGCAACAGGCGCAGCGGGTATCAGACCAAACCGCATTCTTCTTGGCCGAAGAGGGTCAACCTGGCCACGTTGTGGAATTTGGGTCAACAGACAACTTATTCTCATCGCCAAATGACCCACGTACTGAAGATTACGTAAACGGTCGTTTCGGGTAGTAAGACACCAATTGTTTACCTAGAAATCATCTAAATGATTCCTCTAGGTGAACTAACCGTAACCATCAGATGTTGAACTACAGACAAGCCGGATCCTCCGGGGAATTTCTTTAAGGAGAAAAAATGCGCCGCACTCTAGTAAGCGCCGTGGTAACTGGAGCACTAGCTGCTTCTCTGTTTGCCGCAACACCTGCAAATGCAGCCGAGCCAGACATCTCCGGATCAGGTTCATCTTTCGCTAACAACTTCGTCACCAAGTGTGCTGGTCAGTACCAGGCCAAGACTGGCAACAAAGTTACATACACATCAACTGGTTCAGGCACCGGTCGCACCAACTTTGCTAACGGAACTTCTGATTTCGCTTTCTCTGATGTTCCAGTACAGTCCGGTGACAAGGCCAAGCCAGCTGGCGCTTACGTAACTGTTCCAGTAATTGGTGGAGCAATCGCAATCGTTCACAGCGTTGCTGGTGTTAAGGATCTAAATCTTGATGCGGCCACACTGGGCGCAATCTTCGCCGGCACCATCACAAAGTGGAATGACCCAGCAATTGCCAAGCTAAACAAGAAGGCAACCCTTCCTGATGCTGCAATCACCGTTATCTACCGTTCCACAAGCTCCGGTACTACCCAGGGACTACAGGAATACCTAAACGAAAATGGTCAGACAACTTTCCCAGCAGCAAGTTCATCATGGGCTGGCGTTAAGACTGGTGCAAGCGTTGCCCTGTCAACCGACATGGCATACAAGACCAAGAACACACCAAACGCAATTGGTTACGTTGATCTTTCTGACATCGACGTGAAGGTTGGCCGCGTGGCAATCAAGAACGGTGCTGGAAAGTTTGTTAAGCCAACAGTTGCAGCAGCCGCAAGCATGCTTTCAAAGCAGACCTTGAACACCGGTGGCGACATCAACATTGATTACGCCAAGAAGGTAAAGGGCGCTTACCAGATTGCTCTTGTGACTTACGCATTAATTCCGGACAACGGTTCTGCTAAGGGTGCCGCGGTTCAGAAGTTCGTGGAATTCGCAGTTAGCTCTTGCAGCAAGAAGCCTGCCAAGGGTTACTCCGGATTCAAGGGCTCTGTATACGCCAAGTCACTTTGGTTCGCTCAGCAAGGTAGCTAGTAGTAATTAAGAAATAACAAAAAAGTGTGTGCGGTCGCGATTGCGATCGCACACACTTTGTTAGTTTAGGTACTAAGAGAAAAACAGTGTGGAGTGGAAATGACCAGAACTAAGAATGTACTCGGACTAGCTATAGTTGCTTTGTTGATTTCGGCTTGTACTCCACCTATGCCACCTGAATTTAAAGCTGATCTGGCGGAACGTTATGTAACGTGTGTCCCAGGTGAAATTGCAATCTCAACCGTTCCAGAACTTGGTGAGGTTACACAGGCCTGGGCTGATGGCATTTCCGAAAGCTGCGCAGATCTATCTGGAACCATAATTGATCCAGTCGTCGACGTTGATACTCCAGTTGATGTTTTTATCACCGCCTCCGGACAAACCCCAACCTGCACCGCTGCTGCCAGTTCTCCGATAGGCATTGATGCAGTTGCTGTGGCAGTGACAGTTGAAGGTCTTGATGGCGTAGTTTTCTCGCCAGCCTTATTGCACCGAGCGCTATCCGGTGGCATGACTTCGTGGGCAGATCCGGAGCTTCAGGATCTGAACCCCGATCTTGAATTAACAGATACACCCGTTATCTTGCGTGCTCCTGCAAGATCACAGGACATCGCAGCACTCAACGACTGGATGGGACGCTTAGATCCTGCCGGTTGGCCAGGAGCGCCAAGTGGACTAGTAGCAGATGCTGCATTTGATGCGGAATTAGTAATCACAGAACTTGAGATTGAAGGAACTATCAGCGTTGTTCCAGCTTCGCTAGTTACGAACAACTCATTGCAGTCTGTCAGCATTCAGACCTCTTCTGACCTGGAACCGGTTTATCTAAATACCGACACAGTAATTTCTGCCGGTACCCAAATGACCGCAACTACAAGTGATTCAATTGTCACTGCGACCCTTGATCCAGCACTGGCACCAGTTCCACCAGCAGGTAGCGATGTAGCGCTAGAGCCATGGCAAGCCTTGAATCAATTCACAATCACAGTTTGTTCTGGGGCCAACGAAATGGCGGGACGAGCTTTTGCTCGGTATGTATTACGTCTAGATTCCCAAGGCGTGATGATCGTTTCAGGTTTCACGGAACTTCCAGAGCAGATTCGTACCGCAGGAGTGGACGCGGTATCAAAGGGATTGCCTGAACCATCCATTCCACCAACTGATGCTCCAGCTGATGTTGCTCCGACCGATTTCCCATCAGATGAACCAACGGAAATGCCGTCTGAAGAACCCATGGAAGAAGTAACCGACGCTGCTACTCCGGAGCCAACTTCTTAGTTAGCTTTCTTATCGCTTCTTAGGAAGCGCTTGGAACTGGTTCTGGAGTAACTGCTTCAGCGGTAGCTGCGGGAATCTCGATGTCTGCGTAGAAGCCAGACTTCGCGTTGATAAGAAGTGACATTGGTGCTGATTGACCGCTACCGAACATAAATGACAGGTTCACAAAAGTTCCTGGCTCTAGTGCACCGGTAACGCCAGTAAGAACAATGCGGTACTCAGATTCAAATCCAACATTTACTACCTCTTTATGTGGCAGTGGAATATTTACTTCACCAGATACACCTACAGTCTTGGCGGCAGCTAC
>WLGZ01000090.1 GCA_009702945.1 Actinomycetota bacterium
ATGAAGCAATTGAAACTGGTATTTGGGAATGTTCACCAGGCACATTTATCGTGCATCGCGATGGCTATGACGAAATCGCACAAATTCTTTCGGGTTCAGCAACAATCACCGGCGAAGACGGAACTGTAGTTGAACTAAAAGTTGATTCAACGATCGTTACCCCAGAAGGCTGGCGCGGAACTTGGGTTGTGCACGAGCCAATCCGCAAAATGTTTGTAATACGTCGCTTCAAGAAGTAACTCGCAATAGATAGGTACCTGAAATGAATCCTGAAGACATTGTCGGTCCCGTTGAAGGAACTAAGGTTCCACGGTTTGCTGGTGAATCAACATTTTCTCGCCTGCCGCGTATCGATCAAGTTTCTGATTACGACGTAGCAATCCTGGGCGCACCGTTTGATGGTGGAGTTTCGTATCGTCCCGGTGCTCGCTTTGGCCCAATGGCAATTCGTCAGGCATCTCGCCATTTGCGTCCGGCATATCATCCAGATTTACAGGTTGCACCGTTTCGCACGATTCAAGCTGTTGATGCAGGGGACATTCCGTGTAATCCATTCGACATCGATAGTGCACTGAAGCAAATTGATGACGGTGCAAGTGAATTAGTAAGCGATAGCCGCAAGCTTGTAACTCTAGGTGGCGATCACACGGTCACACTTGGATTACTTCGCGCATTAGTAAAGGTGCATGGTCCAATTGCCATGATTCACTTCGATTCCCACCTTGATACTTGGGATAGCTACTTTGGAGCCGATCGTACGCATGGAACTTTCATGCGCCGGGCATTCGAAGAAGGCTTGCTAATCGAAGACAAGTCACTTCACGTTGGTATTCGCGGTCCGCTTTATGACCAACAAGATCTAATCAACGACAAGAACTTTGGTTTCTCAACAGTTCGCGCGGCCGATTTTGATCGCATGGGCGTGGAAGAAGTTATTGGACTTGCTCGCAAGCGCGTAGGGGATAGCCCGATGTACCTATCTATAGACATAGACGTGCTAGATCCAGCATTTGCTCCTGGTACTGGAACTCCAGAAATGGGTGGATTCACCTCGCGTGAGTTGTTGAGTCTGGTTCGCGGAATGCCAAGAGAACAAATGATTGGTGCTGACATTGTTGAGGTTGCTCCGGCTTATGACCATGCGGAAATCACATCACTTGCGGCCGCAACTTTGGCTTACGAAATCATGTCGCTTATGGCGCTAAACGTTACGGACAAGAAGGGTTAAGACATGTCGCTAACTTCACCAGATGAAATGTTGCGAGTTGATCCAGATCCAATTCGCCAGGCACGGATTGATCTAGCTGCGGCTCACCGTTTGGCCGTCTTCTATGGCTTCCACGAAGGAATTGACAACCATTTTACCCTGTTAGTTCCAGGTTATGAAGATCGCTTCTTCTTGGCACCATTTGGTTTGCACTGGTCAGAAATTCAAGCCAGCGACTTCATGATCGTTGACCTTGATGGCACGGTTTATGAAGGCAGTGGCCTAGTGGAAGAGACTGCATTCTTTATTCATGCGCCAATGCATGGCAGCGCCCGCAAACTACGCGCAGTTCTGCACACTCACATGCCGTATGCAACTGCATTAGCGATGTTGGATGAACCAGATTTAGTGATGGCCAGCCAGAATGCGCTTGGCTATCGCGATGACGTTTTCTATGACTGCGATTACAACGGCCTAGCTCTAGATCGTTCCGAAGGTGAGCGCATGACGCGTGCCTTGGGGGAGAAGTCGATTCTGTTACTTCGTAACCATGGCATTGTTACGACAGGCTCGACAGTTGCTGAAGCTTTCCATCATCTGTATTTCTTTGAACGAACAGCTGAAGTTCAGGTCCTAGCGCAATCAACTGGCCAGATGATTCGCGAAGTTCCAAAAGACATCGTGGATATGACTGTTGAGCAGTTCAAGGATTCAACACATCTTGATGGTTACAGCCGAATTGATTTACATTTTGCAGCACTCAAGCGAATGCTCGATCGCAGCCAGCCTGATTACGCCGCCTAACAAGATTTAAAACTTGTAAATCACGTCACTGAAATGTGGTGTGGCAAATAAGTAAAGAATTCGAAGCGGTTCGTCATCGTAGTTATTGATTTGATGCAATGCATCGCCAGGAATGTAAACCATGGTGTCAGATTCTACGTCGTATTCAACGTGTTCGATTGTGACTTTACCTTTGCCACTTAATACGTAATAAGTCTCTGGTTGCAAGTGGCGATGTGCTTCAAGGGATTCATCTTTGAATACCCGAGCTACGCCAAGAACCATGTCGGTTTCTTCATCATCGTTAACGCCTTGCAAAGCTTTCCAAGAAACTTTGCCGCGTGCAGCCACTTGCTCTTGTGGCCAGCCAGCCCATTCACCTTCAGATAACTTGCGAATAATTGGCTCCACGCCGGACTCCTTGTCTTTGCCTCAACTCTAGGCGTTTGAGTTATCGAGTGTGGCCGAAAATCAGGTGAGTTTGGGCATTACGAACATTTGGATCACTAGTTAAATGCATCTGGATAAATTCTCGCAAAGACTCAGAATCCGATACCGCAACGTGAACTAGCAGATCTTCGTTTCCGGACACATGAAATATCTGTACGACATTTCCAGCTGAACTGATGCGCTCAATCATTGGCTGCATAGTTACTTCATCTTGCCGTCGCAAAGATAAGAAAACAATTGCCTGCACGCCAAGTCCAATTTTGTTGTAATCAACATCGAGTGTGAACTTTCGAATAACTCCGCGCTGCACTAACCCTCGTACTCGCATCAAAGTTGTGGAAGCGGCCAACCCAACAATTTCGGCTAATCGCGAGTTGGCAACGCTGGAGTCAGAGTTCAATTGATTGAGGATTTCAATATCCAGGTCATCTAGCACCGAATTTTTGTCGGAAATTCTCATATGTTAACAATCCTTACGAATATTTAGGTGAATCTGCCAATTGTGCCAAATAATGTTCGTTTAATCCGCGGTTCACCGAATTACTTGCCAAAATCTCAGCATGACTAAGCCAATTTCATTTGCCACCCTTGCAGTTCATGCCGGCCGAGAAGACTTAACGGCCCTAGGCGTTCATGCGTTGCCGATAGATCTTTCCACTACTGCGCCACTGGTCGATATTGATTCAGGTGGTCAGGCCTATGAAGTTATGGCTACCGGTGGAGTTCATGCTGGCCAATCCAGCACGGTGTATCGACGGCTTTGGAATACAACCGTGGCTCGATTCGAATCCGCAATGGCACAACTTGAGACGCAGCGAATGGCTAAAGCTGGAAAGTCAGTCTCGGAATTTCAAGCCGTCGCATTTGGAACTGGAATGGCAGCAATTAGTGCTGTTTGTTTATCACGTGTTAAAGCTGGCAAGAATCATGTCGTTGCAGTTCGGCCACTTTATGGTGGCACCGATCATCTCTTGGCAAGTGAACTATTTGGCGCAAGCGTGAGTTTTGTTGAGGCAGATCAAATCGCAGCAGCAATAACTCCTGAGACCGGACTGGTAGTTGTTGAAACACCAGCTAATCCGACACTTCAGCTTTTGGATTTGGCTGACATCGTCTCGCAAGCTGGAGATGTTCCTGTGATGGTCGACAATACTTTTGCAACCCCAGTGCTCCAACAGCCTTTGGAGTTTGGCGTTACTTATGTTGTGCATAGCGCTACTAAATACATTGGTGGCCATGGCGACGCAATGGGCGGTGTTGTGGTGACAACTGAAAAGCATGCAGTTGAACTTCGCCAAGTCCGAGCAATCACTGGAGCGTTGCTAGATCCACAATCTGCCTACTTACTACACCGCGGACTTCCAACACTTTCGATTCGGGTTTTGACTGCGCAAAATACGGCAAGTGAATTAGCCAATTGGTTCTTAACGCAATCAAAAATCAGCGATGTCTATTATCCAGGATTACCAGGTGGAGACGCTAAGGGATTGATTGGAAAACAAATGCAAGGTCCGGGTGCAATGATTGCGATCAACATGAAGGATGGCTTCGAGGCTGCGCAGACACTTTGCAAAAACCTCTCAATGATTACCCATGCAGTCTCGCTGGGAAGTACAGATACCTTGATCCAACATCCAGCTGGCTTAACTCATCGGCCGGTTGCAAGTGAGGCAAAACCTGGTCAGGGAATCTTGCGAATATCTGTTGGTTTAGAGAGCGCAGCGGATCTAATCGCAGACTTTGAAACGGCCCTTAACCGCGTGAATTAAGTCTTGCGAAAACGGCCATAAGCCCTTAGACTTCAGTTAGTTGAACATTCAACTAAGCCTGAGGAGGCCGCTATGCCAGCTGTAACAGCAGACACTTTGACTTTGCCGAGAGTTTTCGTCGCCCCTGGCGCACAACCACGCTCAGTAAAGATGATCACAAATGCACCACAGGCATACGAAGGCGAAGGCTTCCCAGTTCGCCGCGCATTTGCTGGCATTCCAAATGCTGATCTAGATCCATTCATTCACATGGATCAAATGGGTGAAGTTGAATACTTGCCAGGTGAACCAAAGGGAACCCCTTGGCATCCACATCGTGGCTTTGAAACTTTCACATACTTAATGGACGGTCGCTTCCTGCATCAAGATTCACATGGCGGCGGTGGCACCATTAAAGAAGGTGGAAC
>WLGZ01000091.1 GCA_009702945.1 Actinomycetota bacterium
CATCTTCGCGACAGAATTCAAGTGCTTGTTCAAGGCTTAATTGCTTGGCAGGAATTAGGCGCTCAAGTTCATCACCAGTTGCAGAGCGAACGTTTGTTAGCTTCTTTTCACGAACTACGTTTACATCCATATCTTCAGCGCGAGCATTTTCACCGATGATCATGCCTTCATAAACTTCAGTCGTTGGTGAAACAAACAAGGTTCCACGTTCTTGTAAACCAAAGCACGCATAAGAAGTTACTGCGCCACGTCGATCGGAAACTAGCGAGCCAGATGGACGAGTGCGTAATTCACCAAACCATGGTTCGTACTTTTCAAAGATATGGTGCATCAGACCGGTGCCACGAGTTTCCGTTAAGAACTCAGTGCGGAAACCAATTAAGCCACGAGCTGGAACGATGTACTCCATGCGAACCCAACCAGTTCCATGATTAACCATCTGTTCTAGGCGGCCTTTGCGTAGACCTAAGAGCTGAGTAACAACGCCAACGTAATCTTCTGGAACGTCGATTGTCAGGCGCTCCATTGGTTCGTGGATTTTGCCGCCAATTTCCTTAGTTACAACCTGAGGCTTACCAACGGTCATTTCAAACTTTTCGCGGCGCATTAGTTCAACAAGCACCGCTAATTGAAGTTCGCCGCGGCCTTGGACTTCCCAGGTATCAGGTCGTTCAGTCTCAAGTACTCGAATCGAAACGTTACCAACCAACTCAGCTTCAAGCCGAGTCTTAAGTAAACGAGCCGTTACTTTGCTTCCAGTCTCGCCAGCAAGTGGCGAGCTGTTGATACCGATTGTCATAGAAATTGATGGTTCATCAATTACAAATAGTGGCAATGCAATTGGGTTTTCTGGGTCAGCCAAGGTTTCACCAATTGTGATGGTCTCAAAACCAGAAACCGCAATGATGTCTCCAGGTCCAGCCGAATCAACCGGTACGCGGTCAAGGGCTTCTGTCATCAATAGTTCGACAATTTTTCCGCGCTCAGTTGTGCCATCGGATTTCATCCAAGCAACTTGCTGTCCCTTGTTGATGTTTCCGTTGATCACGCGACACAAAGCCAAGCGACCTAAGTAAGGCGATGAGTCAAGGTTGGTTACGTGCGCCTGAAGCGGAGCTTCTGGATCGTAAGTTGGGGCAGGGATACTGCTAATCAATGTCGCAAAAAGCGGCTCAAGATTTTCTTCATCTGGCATTCCACCATCGACAGGACGAGTTAGTGAAGCGCGACCTGCTTTTGCTGACGCGTAAACAATTGGGAACTGAATTTGTTCTTCATCAGCATCAAGGTCAAAGAATAATTCATATGTCTCGTCGACAACTTCGGCTATGCGAGCATCTGGTCGGTCAACTTTGTTGATTAGCAGAATTACCGGAAGACGTTTTTGTAACGCTTTGCGAAGTACGAAACGAGTCTGTGGCAGCGGGCCTTCACTTGCATCTACCAGCAGTACGACGCCATCAACCATTTCTAGACCGCGCTCAACTTCGCCACCGAAGTCAGCGTGACCAGGAGTATCAATAATGTTTAGCGTGACGCCACCTTCTTGGGCAGCTGGTCCTACATATCGCACGGCAGTGTTCTTTGCCAGGATGGTAATTCCCTTTTCACGTTCTAGGTCCATGGAATCCATGACGCGGTCATTTACGTCTTGGTTTGCGCGGAAAGCACCGGATTGCCAAAGCATGGCATCTACAAGTGTGGTTTTTCCATGGTCAACGTGGGCAATGATTGCAACATTTCGAAGGTCGTTGCGGACAGCAGATTGGGTCACTGTCCTTATTCTAGTTGAGAAATATCGAGGTAAAGAACCAGGTGAGCCCAGCCTTTAAGCGCAACGGCTCTAAAGTGGACATGAGGCCAAATCATGACATCACATCCAAATCCACCACCTGCATCCATAAATTTCGTTTGGCAGCCGCATCGCAATTACGCCTACATTCAGGAGCAAATTTTTGGCCTGATTGAGGATTGTCTACCCAGCGGCACAGTTGTTCACACTGTGGGAGATGCAGTTGATGGTGCCTTGAGCCTTTCGCTATTTATTAGGCAAAGTCGGGAAGAAATTGCGGCGACACCGGCAGACATTGTGATGGCTCATGGGATTGCGGATAAGCGATACTTCTTCATTGTTGGAAGTGACGGCTTGCCTTTAGTTAACAGTTGCAAATACGTATTTGTTCCAGGTGATTGGCATGTGAACCGATTGGTTGAGGGTCGGTTTAGGCGTAATCCAAAATATCAACTCACGCTGCAAGATAGTCAGATTCGAAAAGTAGGTTGGCTCCGACTTGATCCAATGATTGCAAAATCAAAAACCAATCCTGCTAAATCTCATCGCAAACTTAAGGTTTTATGGGCGCCAACTCACAACACAATTTCAAGTACTAAATCGGACTCGGAATTATCACCTTCAAGCTTTCCTGCGTTTAAGAAACATCTGCCTTGGATTTATTTGAAATACCAAAGTGAGGTATCACTCCATCCGAGAAATCGCGGAACTAAAACTCCAACTACCGAAAAGCTAATTGCTTGCGATGTAGTAATTTCTGACTTTGGCACGATGGTGTTTGAAAGCTGGGCGCTTGGAAAGCCAGTAATCTTTCCACGCTGGTGCATTGATGTGAAAACTTTGATGGAACGTAATCCACTCAGTGCTGAGGCATATATCTATCGGAATCGAATTGGCCTTCATCCGGAAACACCTAAAGAAATGCATCGGATGTTGCGCGAAATAGATCGCATGCGAATTGAAGATTCAAACTTTGATTCGCGTGGACCTGGCGTTGCAGAGTTCATCGATCACTACATTGATCCTGCAGAACGTGGCTTTGATGCCAACCGAACTGCGCGAGAATTGATTTCTATCTTGAGTGAAGTTTCATGACGCAATCAAATCTGCCAGGTCTCAGGCCAGGTGCTATCAACTTCTGCTGGAGTTACAGCAAGACTTATGCAAATGTTCAAGAACAGATTTTTGATTTGATTGAAGCCCAATTGCCTCCTGGCACAGTTAGCCATTCCATCGAAGATGCTGTTGCTGGCGCAGTTAACTTGTCGCTGTTTATTCGCCAAGGACGTGAACTCGAAGACGCCCATCGAGTGCCTGCTGATGTAATTCTGGCTCACGGCATTGCAGACAAGCGATATTTCTTTTCCCAAGATTCAACAACATCGCTGCCGCTGGCAAATGAATATGACTTCCTCTTGGTGCCGGGCGCCTGGCATGTCAATCGATTGATCGAGGGCACCTACCGCAAGAATCCGCATTACCAAATCAAGGTTTTAGAATCGCAGATCAAAAAGGTTGGCTGGTTGCGATTAGATCCTTTAGTTGCCGAAGCTAAGACTCGAGATCAAGAACCACACCATCGTCTGCGATTACTTTGGGCGCCAACTCACAATGTAATCCCCCGGACAAACGAGCAAACCGTTGACGCGCTTGCGCCATCAAGCCTGCCAGGATTCAAGCCTCATGTTAAGCAAATGGCATCTCGATATATTTTCCGAGTTTCCCTGCATCCGCGGAATCGTTCGGATCGAAAACCAACGGGAAGCCAATTGGTTTGGTCGGATGTTGTCATCAGCGATTTTGGCACCATGGTTTACGAAGCTTGGGCACTTGGCAAGCCTGTCATCTTTCCGCGCTGGGCAATGGACGTTGAAACTTTAATCAATCGAAATCCCCTGAGTGCAGAGTCTTACATTTATCGCAATCGAATTGGATTGCATCCTGAATCTTTAGAAGAGATGCAAGATATGTTGGATCACATTCAGAACGTGTTGATTGGTAACCGATTAACCCGACTATTGAAACGCGTCATTCGAATCAAAACGAACCGTAAGGATGCAAGTGATCTTCGCGGGCCGGGCGTAAAGGAATTCATTGCACATTATGTTGATCCTGAGCGACAAGGTAATGATGCCCGCAGAACAGCCGAAGTGTTAGTTGAAATAGCCCACCTTGACCGTTACCGAAATTAGGACCAATCCCACTTATCTCTTGGCAAGTTCTTAACTATGTTCCAATTAACATGAAACTATGCGTTCCCGCCCTTTAGTCCCAATGGTTGCAGGTCTGGCATTAATGCTGATTGCATCTTCATTTCAGCCAGCACGGGCAAACACCACTGTCACAATTGTTGCCGTTGGCGATGTTGCTATGGCTAAAGGCGGACAGGCAAAAACAGCCGCATTGACTAAGAATTTGAAACCGCAACAAGTACTACTTCTGGGTGACTTGGTCTACAAGAGTGGGACTGACCAAGAATTCAACAAATACTTTTTGCCTAAGTGGAAAAGTTTGTTGCCAAAGACTTGGGCAGTTCCTGGCAATCACGAATATCGAACTGCTAGTGCGGCAGGCTACCGAAATTTGATAGCTCAGAACTCAATGCCGGCAACCGGCGAAAATCTCTGGTGGGTTAAGCAAACGGGTGCCTGGTCTGTAATCGGATTAGATAGTGAAGTGCTGACGGGTGCAACTGGCGATAAGCAAATTGAATTTCTTAAGCAGACTCTGC
>WLGZ01000092.1 GCA_009702945.1 Actinomycetota bacterium
AACATTGGAGCAACGCATTGAAATGGAGTGTGGCGCTTGGAAATCATGCCCATTCCAGTTGCTTGCATCGAGTAACCAAACGCCGCAGCCATTGCAAAAGCAACTCCGAGAAAGCTCACGGTGTTGTTTCCACTTGGCCAGTTCAGGGCAACAACACCAGCTACTGCAACCAGGGTTCCGAGTACCCACTGCTTGCCTGGAGGCTGCTTGAGTGCAATCCAAGCAATCAAGCCGACAAAGATTGGTGCCACACCGATTGAAACCACAGCAGCCACGCCAACGCCTGTTAACTGAAAAGCCAAAATGAAAAACGGGAAGAACAGCGTTGCTCCGACACCACCAACCAGGATTGGAACTACGTCTTGCTTGGTATAGCGTCGCTTTTCTTTCGAAAACAGGACAAATAGCCAAAGCGCACTCACGCCTGTGAGATTGCGAATCAAGGAGTATTGAAACTCCGTACCCTCTGGAAAAAGCCTGACAACTGGACCTACCGTGCCCCAGATAATCGTTCCTAGGGCAACGGCAGAAATTCCAAGTACGCGACCGTCAGATCGCTTGCGATGCCTACCCGTTTGTTGGGAAGCCAAGGTTCAATCCACCATGGCTTGGATCTAACCAACGGCTGGTTACAACCTTGCCACGAGTAAAGAAGTGAACGCCTTCAGTTCCGTGTGCGTGGGTATCGCCGAATAGTGATGCTTTCCAGCCACCGAATGAGAAGTAAGCCATTGGCACAGGGATTGGCACGTTGATGCCGATCATGCCAACTTCAACTTCATTCTGGAAACGACGTGCAGCGCCACCATCGTTGGTGAAGATTGCAGTTCCGTTGCCGTATGGGTGATCGTTGATCAGCTTTAGGGCTTCTTCATAAGTATCGGCGCGAACTACGGAAAGAACTGGTCCGAAGATTTCTTCCTTGTAGATCGTCATGTCCTTGGTTACGTTGTCAAACAGTGTTGGTCCGATGAAGTAACCTTCACCATCGCTATCTGGAACTACGTCGCGGCCATCAACAACAACGGTCGCGCCTTCAGCAACACCAGTGTCGATGTAACCCTTGACCTTGTCGCGGTGTACGCCAGTAACAAGTGGGCCCATGTCAGTGCCACGAGTTCCATCGCCAGTCACGATCTTGCCCATGCGATCTTCAATCTTTGAAATTAAGTCATCTGCAATTGGACCAACAGCAACAAGTGCTGAGATCGCCATGCAGCGCTCGCCTGCGGAACCAAAGCCAGCGTTAACGGCTGAGTCAGCTGCAAGATCTAGGTCGGCATCTGGGAGCACGACCATGTGGTTCTTTGCCCCACCAAGTGCCTGGATGCGCTTGCCATTTGCAGTTCCAGTTTCGTAGATGTACTTAGCAATCGGAGTTGAGCCAACGAAGCTAACAGCCTTGATGTCTGGATGAGTAAGAATGCGATCGACTGCTTCCTTGTCACCATGCACAACGTTGAATACGCCATCTGGAAGACCTGCGTCTTTCCACATCTGAGCAATGAAGTTTTGAGCGCTTGGATCTTTTTCAGATGGCTTAACAATTACAGAGTTACCAGCAGCAATAGCGATTGGGAAGAACCACATTGGAACCATGGCTGGGAAGTTGAACGGAGAAATGATTCCAACAACACCCAGTGGCTGACGGATGCTGTAAACATCTACTCCGGTTGAAACGCTTTCCGAATATCCGCCCTTAAGAAGGTGTGGGATGCCACAAGCAAACTCAACAACTTCTTGGCCACGCATAACTTCGCCAAGAGCATCGGACAGAACCTTGCCATGCTCGGCAGTAATGATCGCAGCTAGTTCTTCCTTGCGAGCGTTCAAGATTTCGCGGAATGCAAACATGGTGGTCACGCGCTTGGAAAGAGATGTGGCAGCCCACTCAGCGCCAGCGCGCTTAGCAACGGCAACGGCTTCGTCCATGTCGGCAGTTGAAGCGAAATCAACCGTTCCGGACAATTTGCCTGTTGCAGGGTTGTAAACCTCACCGGTGCGGGCTGCTTTACCTGTCCAAAGCTTGCCGTCGATCCAGTGCGTGATGTGGTTAGTCATGATTTCTCCTTGTTGCGGTAATACCCAAATCTAGTGGGTGGAGCACGGGGTTAGCGAGGTAGGTTATGTCCATGACTGAAATCCGCTCAATTGTCGTATCCACCCAAGAAACCCTGCGCGAAAGTGGCACTTCAGTGTCCCCGGCGACCGTCAAGGTAATCGCCGCCGCAGTTGTTACCAATCCCCTGGCTGGCAAGGCTTTGGTTCAGGATTTAACCGAGCTGGAAATGATGAGCATCGAAGTAACTGCGATTCTGGCCGATAGGGCCGTTAAAGCTCTTGAAGCCCTGGGCCTAAGTGCTGCAGACATTCGCGGCTATGGCAAGGGTGCCATTGTCGGAACTGATGGCGAACTTGAACACACTGCTGCGGTTTTGCATCCACGCTTTGGCGCATCAGTACGCGCAGCAATTGGTGGCGGCGCAGACATCATTCCTGGAACTAAGAAGGTCGCTGGACCAGGCGCCTCGATCACGATGCCAATTGGTAACAAAGATGACCGCTGGGAATTTGATGACATGGATTCTGCCGAGATAACTATTGGTGATGCACCTCGTGCTAACGAAATGGTTATTGCAATCGTCTACTCAGTTGGCGGCCGACCACACGCTCGCGTAACGAAGGTGAAGTAAATGTTTAAAGCAATCATCTTGTTAAAGCGTGGCGAAGACATGAGCCACGATGACTTTAAGCAGTGGTGGTTAGTTGATCACTCCAAGAAGGCTGCAACCTTGCCTGGAGTTCGCAAGATTGTGTTTAACCTTGCCGATGATGGCAGCGCTTATGACGGAGTTTCCGAACTTTGGTTTGATTCCAAGGAAGATTTTGAAGCAGCTTATGCAACTGAAATTGGAAAAAGTGTTGCAGCCGACTCTCTAGCTCACCTTTCAGCACGCGAACGTATGTTCGTAACTGAAAACGACATCGTTTAATTCCTAGAAAGTAAAAACATGACAAATGAGATTCGCGGAATCCTCGCAGCAATTACTACTCCATTCACAGCAGATGGCAGCGCACTTGATGAAGCGGCCATGCATGCGCAGATCAATCGACTTGTTGATGCCGGAATTCATGGCGTTGTTCCAACTGGCACAACTGGTGAGTTCATGACTCTCACGCCGCAGGAATACCGTCGTGTTTTCGAAGTAGTTAACGAAGTAGCTGCTGGTCGTTGTCATGTCTTTGCTGGCGTTGGTTCCACCTCGACTGCAGAAGCAATCTCACTTGCTAAGCATGCCGAGAAGTCTGGCTCTACTGGTGTCATGCTTTTGCCACCGTTTTATGCAGCACCTAATTTCGCAGAGCTACAAGTCTTTATGCGCTCAGTTGCGGAATCCATTTCGATTCCAGTTATGTACTACAACATCCCAAGTTCAACCGGGGTAACTCTTAATGCCGAACAGATCGCACAGCTTGGAGACATTCCTGGAGTCAAATACCTAAAGGACACCTCAGGTGACGCTGTAACTATGGCAGACCTACTGGCCAATCGCTCAGACAAAATCAAAGCGTTCAACGGTTGGGACACTCTGACTTTCTTTGGTCTAGCTAGCGGTGCTGAGGCCTCAGTGTGGGGAACAGCAACAGTTATTCCGGAACTAGCGGTAGCGCTCTATAACGCACTAGCTGTCGACAATGATTTGGCAAAGGGTCGCGAACTCTGGAAGAAAATCTGGCCAATCTGTGACTTCTTGGAGTCAGTCAACTATTACGCCGGCATCAAGGCGGGCTGTGAACTAATTGGAGCAAGTGTTGGACCGGTTCGTCCTCCAGGACTTCCACTTTCGGCTGAACAAAAAGCTCACTTCGCCAAACTGCTTAATGCTGCTGGAGTAAAGACGGTTTAACTATGGCTGAGAAATTGATTATTGAAACGATTGAAGCCCACGCTGAAGGCGAGGGCGGTCGAGTAATCACCAACATGGCTCACCTGGTTAAGGGTGAGACCATGAAGGAGCGTTTCGATTACTGTGAAGCCAATTTAGATTGGTTTCGCCACGCAATCTTGCACGAACCTCGCGGCTATCCAGCATTGTGTGCAGTGTTTATTCTTCCGCCAGTTAGCAAAGGTTCTGATTTTGGAATCATTGTTCTTGAACAAGGTGGCTTTACTGCAATGTCAGGCAGCAACACTATGTGTGCGGTAACGGCTGCCCTAGAAAAAGGCATCGTAAAGATGCAAGAGCCAGAAACCACCGTCACTATTGATACAGCGGTTGGAACTATTTCAGTGCTTGCCCGCTGCAAGGATGGGAAAGTACTTGACGTCTCAATTCGCAATGTTCCAGCCTTCACGGTTTACATCGACAAAGTTGTTGATGTTCCGGAATACGGTCCAATTCCAATTGACTTAGTTTTTGGTGGACAGT
>WLGZ01000093.1 GCA_009702945.1 Actinomycetota bacterium
AAAACTTGATCATGGCGAGAAAGGAACAGCTCTGGTGAGGCGCTTACGATGCGAACATCTTTTGCAAACCCTGAAAGCGATGCCGGAACTTGAAGCGCGCTTAAGTAAGGTGCCGGATTGTGTTGGGACAACAATTTCCAAAACGCAACTACGTTTAGATCCGCCTCCAGAGGCGCACTTAGTACACGGCATAAATTGGCTTGATAAACCCATCCTCTTGCAATGTCTTGTCTAATGCTTTCAACAGCATCGACATACTCAGACCTTGACATCGACGACGTCCAGTTCTGCACGGCTATCGAGTTATGACTTAGATCGTGACCGAGCTCAGCTAACTTATTCAGGTCAAGCGGCTCTATGTCAGTGAATCGAAATGCCTGAAATTCACCCTCGAAGGTTTGGGTTACTGCCCACCAACCTGCTTCATCTAATTTGCTGACATCAGTAGTTGCTTCAACGAAGTTTGTCGCCATAAAGCTGCCAAAAATCGCAACTGCCAGGCCCTGGGTCATGTCTCCACTTTACGAACCTTCTCGGGCTGACTTTGAACCCATCCCGTAATTGGGCTAAGGTAACGGGGTCAGGCTTAGCCTGTACGCGGATGTGGCTCAGTGGTAGAGCATCACCTTGCCAAGGTGAGGGTCGCGGGTTCGAATCCCGTCATCCGCTCGGAAGAGCTCACATTGGGCGACCCCGGTGGAGTGGCCGAGAGGCGAGGCAAGGGACTGCAAATCCCTGTACACGGGTTCAAATCCCGTCTCCACCTCGTTAGTGCACAAAGAGTAAGCGAAGTAAAAAAACTAAACATCCGTTCCACAACGGTCGATTGGCGCAGTTGGCTAGCGCGCTTCCTTGACATGGAAGAGGTCACAGGTTCAAGTCCTGTATCGACCACCATCACGAAAAACTAAGTCAGGAAAATCTTTTGATTTTGGACCTACAGCTGGCATCACTTCCAGACATCGCTGCGCATTACGAATCAGATTCACAAAATTGGGTTCGAGCAAACATGATCATTTCCCAAGATGGTCACTTCGTTGGTCCAAGCGATTCGTCTCGAGACCTCACTGGCGAAAGTGACTTAAAGCTTTTGTTACTGCTTCGTGCGCTATCTGATGTAGTTTTAGTTGGCGCTAACACAGCTCGAAATGAAAACTATCGCCAACCCAAAGCTCGTGATGAGTTTGCCTTTCTCAGTCGCAAGCCACCAAGACTTGCAGTAGTTAGTTCGAGTCTGGACTTTAACTTAACTACACCGCTATTCAACGCAGGTCAGGAACCAACCATAGTTTTCAATGTTGGAACCACAGCACCTTCAGCCGAACTTTTAAGGATTGCGCACGTAATTCAATTGACTGCCGACGATGCCTCGAGTTTTGCGACTAATTTGATTGCAAACCTATTTGAACTTGGGCTAAGTAGGGTCACTTGCGAAGGCGGCCCGAGTTTGCTTGCTCAGTTACTTAAAGCAGATGTAATCGACGAGTATGACCTAACAATTTCGCCGCTGACAGTAGGTGGCACGCCGCAATGGGCTGATGCGCTGCCAAAGACAACTGATTGGGTTGAGGCAGCAGGCGCTACTTCAGGTGACTTTGAATTCAAGCGATTGTTGCGCAGTTAACTGCCACGTGCTGGCCTTGCACTCGCAAGAAATCGGCCATTGCTCTAGCCTTTAGCCATGAGTGAAAAAGTTGTTAAGTCTGATGAGCAATGGCGAGCTGAGTTAAGTCCTGAAGAATATCGCGTCTTGCGCGAATCCGGCACCGAAGCACCTTTCATTGGCGAATACACCGATACCGAAACTAACGGCATCTACGCTTGTCGCGCTTGTGGCGCGGAACTATTCCGAAGTGATGCGAAGTTCCACAGTGGTTGTGGCTGGCCATCATTCTTTACTCCCCTGGCTGCCGAGACCGTAACTGAAATCAAGGACATGTCACATGGCATGGTTCGAACTGAAATTAGATGTGCTGCTTGCGATTCGCACTTGGGTCACGTATTTGAAGGCGAAGGCTACAAAACCCCAACAGACTTGCGTTATTGCATTAACTCAATTTCGATGACACTGATTGAAGATAAAAACTAGCCGACTGCAATTAGTGCAACGCCACTAAAGGTAACTACAATGCCAAGGTACTGAACCGGTATCAATCTTTCCTTGTGAATCCACCAAGCAAGTAACACAGTGACAATTGGATAAAGCGATCCAAGTACTGCTACGACGGAAAGTAATCCAAGGGATGCGGCAAACGCGAACAAGATATTCGCACCAGCATCGGTCGCACCAATTGTTGCTAGTAATGGAATGTCTTTCTTAATCAGTCCACCGAGTGATCTAAGTGCCAATGCCAAGATAAGTACCAATGCAACCTGAGTTGCGCGCATCGCAGTGATTGTCATGGTGGGATTTATCTGTCCACCCTTAGCCATGAAGTAAACACAAAAACCAAAAGTTAATGCCGCAAACAAGGCTAAGAAAACTGGTCGGGGATCTACTTTGCCATTTAACTCTGGTCCGCTCGCCAGAATTACACCCACAAGTGCTACTGCGATTCCAGCAACCTGCAAAGTACCTGGGCGCTCACCTTGAACTAAACCGATAGTTACTGGAACTATCGCACTCAAAGACGAAATTGGAGCAACGATACCCATTTGTCCGGTTGCTAGTGCAGTGTAAAAACCAACCAGTCCTAGCAACCCCATAGCACCAGCGATTGCTCCATTAACCCAAACCGTTGAGTTCCAAGTCCACAACCCAAAAACCAGAGCCAAGATAGACGCGAAAAGTAATCCAAACGATTGTGAGCCGCCGATAACTGCAATCGCTTTGCGTTTCTTGCTGAGTGTTCCACCCAAGAAGTCGGCTAAGCCCCAGACCAGACTGGATAGCAGGGCGAGAATTATCGGCATTCCGACAGCCTAACTGACCGCGCGCCTGAGCCCACAACTTCAACATTGTTCATATGCTTATAAGTAATGAATTCTTCTGGGGTAGGTGCTTCAAACGTGGACGTTTGGCAGGTTGCATTAGACAGTTTGCAAAGCCCAACCTTGCGCCCAGAATTTTCGCTGGAAGAAGTCCCAGCTCCCCAGCGGCTAGCCCCGCACAGCATTGCCTTAGCGGTTGAAGCTGTTGATGCCGATGATGAAGAACTGGCTGTGGGTCGATTTATAGTTCTGCACGATCCAGAAGGTCAAGACACTTGGGATGGCGAATTTAGGGTGGTTTCTTTCGTTAGAGCCCCGATTGAATCTGACGTAGTAACTGACGATTTGTTTGATGAGGTCGCTTGGTCTTGGCTAACAGATGCGTTAACCGATGCCGGCGCACAATTTCATAATGCCTCTGGAACGGTTACTCGAACCGTATCTAGATCTTTTGCAGGATTAGAAGATCGATCCACGGAGACTGATTTAGAAATTCGCGCATCTTGGTCACCAGATACTGAAGATCTGTCCTTACACATGAAAGCTTGGCTTGCTCTTGTCGAAAAGAGTTCGGGCCTAACGCCGCTGCCGGAAGGTGTTACTGCACTTTCACGAAAGCGCTAACAATTATTTATGTCAGATCAAATTGAGTCACTCGAAGAGGTGACGGACTCCCAGAGCCCTGAAGTTTCCGAAGTTGAGAGCATTCGCGTTACTGAGCCTCGTGAAGGTCTTCCCGAAATCGTTTCCACTCCTGAGCAACTGGCGAAACTAGTTGCAGCCATATCTGGTGGAACCGGACCAGTAGCACTTGATGCGGAGCGGGCATCTGGATTCAAATACAGTCAGCGCGCTTACTTAATCCAATTGCGCCGAAAAGGTTCGGGTTCACATTTAATTGATCCAATTCTTTTTGCCAATCTGAATTCCTTGCAAGAAGCTTTGAATGGTGTCGACTGGATTTTGCACGCTGCATCCCAAGACTTGGTATGTCTTGCCGAAGTCGGTTTGATTCCAACAGCCAATGTGTTCGACACCGAACTTGCTGGGCGCTTACTTGGTCTGCCACGTGTAGGACTGGGCCCACTAATTGAAACCCAACTTGGATTTTCATTAGCAAAAGAGCATAGTGCTGCAGATTGGTCTACTCGCCCACTACCAGAATCCTGGCTTAACTACGCAGCGCTCGATGTTGAATTCTTAATTGAGTTATGGGAGTTGCTCGAAGCTCAACTTCTTGAGGCGCAGAAATATGAATGGGCACTACAAGAGTTTGATCACGTTAAGCGCACTACCGCGCCAATTGAACGTGTGGATCCATGGCGACGTACTTCCGGAATGCATGTAATACGTCGGCCACGTGAGATGGCTGTGATTCGCGAGGTTTGGCATGCTCGCGATGAGATTGCCCGCGAACAAGACATTGCAGCTGGTCGAATTTTGTCAGACTCTCACATTGTTACCTTGGCTAGTTCTGG
>WLGZ01000094.1 GCA_009702945.1 Actinomycetota bacterium
CGATCACTTAACTCTTCCAAGATTGGCTTTAAGTCTTCTTCTTGCACAATGCCATTGGTACCCATGTGGATCACAACATCTGGGCCCAAACGTTTTTCATCACGTCTGGTTCTAATGCGTTCGGCAATCTCTTCAGGTTGGCGGCTAACAGCTGCATCGATAGAAATCTCGCCCATCACGGCTTTCAAACTTTCCCGAGCACCGAGAACAACAGAGTCACCGAAAACTACTGGCGGAATCCTGGCTTGAATTTCATTGCTAACTTGAGTTGCCTGTTGCGCTGAGATCAGTGGATCAGAGTTAGGAGCCACGACCGCTTCGACTACCGCAACCGGATCTTCATCAATTGCTGTGATGCCACCAATGCCAGTTAAGTTTCCAGCATCTGGTGCCGGCACTCGATACATACCGACCAAGCTGGCTGACAACACAGCAATGGTTACTGCCGTAGTCATTAGCGTGCGGGCTTGTGGACGCGGCACGCCAGCTGCGCGCCAAACCGTTAACCGCGAACCAATTGCACCTTGACGAATTGGCAATTCAACAAATCGATATGACAAATCGGAAATCACCAAAACAATTGCGATCTTGACAACAAAAGCAATCGGATCTGGCCATTGAATATCTATACCCGAGCGCATCAAAACAAAGATTGGCCAATGCCACAAATAGATTCCGTACGAGCGATCGCCAAACCACTTGAGTACTGGATTACCTAACCTTGATCCAAACTTCAAACCTGGGTGAGCAGCAACTACGACAAGAACTGCAGTCAAAAGCGAAAGTACTAAGAAGCCACCGCGGTAAAGGAATTCGTTTAGTTCACTGACAAAAACAAAAAAGTATGCCAAGCCCGCAAGGCTGAGTAAACCCAGACCATTCATGGCAGCTGCGCGATCTGGAGTTAATCGCTCATTGAGTCGGTCAGATCGCCAAAGCGCGGCTGCCGCGCAACCAACTAGCAATCCCATGGCATGGGTGTCAGTTCCAAAGTAAACCCGGCTTGGATCATTTGGAATTGGAAAACCATTTGATACTGAAAGGTGAATCATCCAGGCCGTTGAAGCAATTGCAAGCGCCGCAGATGCGATAAATATTTTTGCTCTTGGTGTGATTTTGCCAATCTTTACTTTGTAAAGAGCTATCAACATGATTGGCCAAACTACATAGAACTGTTCTTCTACGGAAAGGGACCAAAGATGTTGCAATAGTGGCGGCCGAGAAATGTTTACAAAGTAAGACTTCTCAAAAAACAGATAAGACCAGTTCAAAACAAAAGTAATAGCCCAAGGTAAGTCGCGGCGAACGTGATAAGCCGCATCTAGTACGAACAATCCAGAAACCAAGACACTGAAGAACAGAACTAGGAATAGCGCCGGCATTAAGCGGCGGATGCGGCGGATATAAAAGCGCGCACGATCAACGGTATTGGTTCGGGTTAATTCCTCGATCAATAGCGAAGTAATGAGGAAGCCGGATAAAACGAAGAAAACGTCTACGCCAAGAAAGCCGCCGACAAGTAGCGAAACATCAGCGTGATAAATAATGACAGCCAAAACTGCGATGCCACGTAAGCCATCAAGCCCTGGAAGTCGACGAATCACTTATTTGCCCTTGCAGTAGAACTGGACAACCCCGTAACTGCCCTGTGACCAGACTAGATTACCAACTCATCGCTAACGTATAGGAGTGAGTGCAGTGAAGGTCGCGTTGCCGTTGGCGGGTCCAGTAGTGGATACGCACTGTCATATGGACGTTAATTTTGACGACGAGTATGTGTTGCCCGATGTAAACGAAGCGATGGCAGCAGCCCGGTCAGTAAATGTCACAAAGGTGATTCAAGTTGGCTGTGACGTTGCTAGTTCTAAGTGGGCTGCCCAGACTGCGCTCGAGCATCCAGATGTTTGGGCGACTGTGGCACTGCATCCAAACGCCGCAGCACATGACACAGATTTGGAAAACTCTCTCTTGGCAATTGCCGAGCTGGCTAAGTTGCCTCAAGTCCGAGGCCTTGGTGAAACCGGTTTGGATTACTACCGGACCGAAGAATCCCAAGCTGCAGCCCAGCACGTGTCATTTCGGGCACATATAGATATTGCTCGCGAAGTTGGTAAGCCAGTAATAATCCACGATCGAGATGCTCATAAAGATGTAATCGAGACCTTAGAAACTTATGGCGCACCGGAAACCGTAGTGTTCCATTGCTTCTCGGGCGATGCCGAGATGGCAAAGGTTTGCGCGCAAGCTGGCTGGTACATGTCCATTCCTGGGGTAGTTACTTTCAAGAATGCCCAGCAACTTCGTGATGCGGTGCTAGAAATTCCTGACCACTTGCTTTTGGTAGAAACCGATTCACCGTTTTTAACCCCGGCGCCCAATCGTGGGCAGGCAAATTCCTCAGCAAACATCCCATGGACAGTTCGGGCAATTTGCGAAGTTCGAGGCCAATCTGAGCAAGAAATTTGTGAACTTCTTTTTTCAAACGCTGCAAGGGTTTTTGGACCTTTTTGACAAATCCGAACTTGCCTTAATGGGGGAGGTTCGGGATAACGTGGAGTTTCTGTTCAATTCCAAAGGCATTGAATCCGAAACGAAGCGGGGAAGTTATGACACAACGTGGTCGCCATCGCGCGCCTGGTCGTCATGCCCGCCCGAAAAATCATAATGTGCCACTTAGATCAGCAATTGTGGCCAGCGCTGCAGTATTGCTAACAGGTGGAATCACAGCTGCAAATAGCTCGGAACCGGCTCCGCCTTACATCGACGTGGCAGCCATGGCAATTGACTCAACTGTCACCTATGACATTAAGAACCACACGATCAGCAACACCGTAGTAACTGAAGAAACTGAAATTGAATTTGTTACTTCTGCTACCGAAGACGCAACCATTGCGGCTGGCACAGACATTGTTAAGCAGGCTGGCGAAACTGGCTTAGCTGAAATTTCTTACCAAGTTAAATTGGTCGATGGTAACGAAGTTTCCCGCACTGAAATTGCCCGAGTGGTAACCACAGAACCAGTTGAACAGATTGTGATTCGCGGAACTGGAGATCCAACTGACATCGCAGTGGCTCTGGCAACTGCGGAAGGTAAGACTGGAACTAAATCTGGCAATAAAGAATTTGCAAAAATTTGGATCAACCAAGAATTTGGTTGGGGCGAAAAGCAATACGGTTGCCTTGAAACTTTATGGTTCCGCGAGAGCAACTGGAATCACAAAGCGACTAACCCGGTAACAGGTGCTTACGGGATTCCACAAAGTTTGCCAGGTCGCAAGATGGCCAGCATTGCTGATGACTGGAAGACAAATCCAGCTACTCAAATTAAATGGGGAGCGGAATACATCGAGGATCGCTATGACACTCCTTGTGAAGCTCTAGATTTCTTCTACGATCGCAACTGGTACTAAACCACTTAATGACTGAGTTCCCCGAAGCAACAGCGAATGAAGCAACGCTGCTTGGTGCAACCGAGATCCGCGCCCTAGCTGCATCCTTAAATGCAACTCCCACAAAAAAGCTGGGACAAAACTTTGTAATTGATCCAAATACAGTTCGACGCATTGTTACTCAAGCGCACGTAAGCGCATCAGATGTTGTAGTCGAAATTGGTCCAGGTCTTGGATCCTTAACTCTGGCGCTTCTGCCTAACGTGGCAAAAGTTTTAGCTGTAGAGATAGATCCAATTTTGGCTGGCGCATTGCCATCAACCATTGCGTTGCATGCACCAAAATTGAAGGACAACCTTACGGTTATAAATGCCGATGCAATGCGCATCACTGAGTTGCCAGTTGCCCCAACTCACTTAGTTGCAAACTTGCCCTACAACGTTTCAGTTCCAGTCGTATTGCACTTCCTAGAAACTTTCCCATCGCTGACCGAAATCTTGGTTATGGTTCAAGCCGAAGTAGCAGATCGCATGGCGGCTGGACCAGGTAGCAAGATTTATGGTGTGCCTAGCGTCAAGATGGCTTGGTATGGCGAAGTCACTAAAGCGGGCTCAGTTGGACGCAATGTGTTTTGGCCAGCGCCGAATGTTGATTCAGGTTTAGTCCGACTGGTTCGTAAAGAACGCGATTTTGATCCGGAACTGCGCGAACTGACTTTCACAATTGTGGATGCCGCCTTTGGGCAACGTCGCAAAACCCTTCGTACTGCACTTGGTAGCGCTTTAGGATCACCGCAGATCGTGGAAGGTATCTTGCGCGATGCTGGTGTGGATCCTGGATTACGCGGGGAGCAGCTAAGCCTGCAAGATTTTGTGGCTATCGCGCAGAGTGCCAAGAAAGTAATCTAAGTTCGTGACCAAATCCGTAACCGTACGAGTTCCTGGCAAGGTAAATGTTTACCTTGGGGTAGGACCGCGAGAGTTTTCGGGTTACCACGAACTTGCCACA
>WLGZ01000095.1 GCA_009702945.1 Actinomycetota bacterium
CACAACAGCGAAACTTTCTAGTTCGGAATACTTCAGGCCACTAACGGTCTCTCGTAAATCAATAGCATGACCACTGGCACGAGCAACTGGCCCACTAACTGCACCTTCGATTGCTTGGGCTTTAGTTAAGACGCCGACAGATTCGTATTCAGACAAAAGTGCTAACCAATTCGTTTCTAAAACAATTTGGGCAGTATCAAAGCAAAGATGCTGAACTTGTTCTAACCATTCAGCGGATGGCGCATGGGTAAGTCCACCGATCCGAGTCAACATTGGATGCATGCGACTACCCGTGTAAACGCGATAGTGGTTAACCCACAGTTCGCGGGACTTCCTTAAGTTTTGAATCAGTTCCTCGTCTTGCCAAGGAAAGCCGGCCAAGAATGCCAGGTGCGAAGTCACTCGGTTGTATTCCAGGAGTAACGTGCGAAACCATTGGGCAGCGTCAGGAACTTCGATACCAAGAGCGGTTTCCACTAATTGAGCGACGCCAACTTCGCCCGAGTAGGCACTCAACCATTCATGACGATTGGCAAGCGCTATGACTTGTCGGTAGTCGCGAGACTCAAAAAGCTTTTCGGCGCCTCGATGCATAGAACCGAGAATTGGTTTTGCCGTAGTAATGATTTCGCCGTCATACTCACAATCGATTCGCATCATGCCGTGAGTGGCTGGGGCATGTAATGCCAAGTTTGAGGTGTGATCAGACCTTGCTGTATCTAGGGGAGAGATCCCCACTCTGCTGCGCTCAACCACGGGACTTATCGTGTCATACCCCTGATGATTTATCGATTTATTCGACATTTAGAAAGTTGCTACTAGTCTTATTACGTGGTCAACACGATGGCCGAGAGCGATGAGCCTTGGACCGAAAAACCTCCACGCCTTGACGTTGGCGTAGTCGGAACTGGCAGAGCCGGTTCCGTGTTAGGTGCTGCCCTAAAACGTGCGGGACACAACATCCGTGCCTGCACTGCAGTTAGTGACATCTCAAAACTAAGAGCTGAATCACTTTTACCTGGCGTTCCGGTTACTTCGATTGAAGAAGCAGTTAAAGATCGAGATCTGATTCTTTTGACTGTGCCAGATGATTACCTCAGCCAAGTCGTCAATGGTTTAGCTGCAACCAATGCTGTTAGCCCAGGAACTTTTGTAATGCATGCTTCAGGCCGATACGGAATTGAAATCCTTCGCCCGCTTACAGATCAAGGCTGTTTGCCGCTGGCACTTCATCCAGTTATGACGTTCACTGGAACTAGCATCGATCTGAATCGGTTATCCGCTTGTCCATTTGGCATCACCACCGTTCAGACTTTGCGTCCGGTAGCTGAAACTCTGGTTGTAGAAATCGGCGGCGAACCAATTTGGGTTCCCGAAGAAAATCGCGGGCTGTATCACGCTGCCTTAACTTTTGGGGCAAACAATTTAATGACGCTAGTTACCCAAACAACTGAGTTACTTGAAGCCGCTGGAATCACAAATCCAGAAGATTTGATTACGCCGTTGCTCAGTGCCTCATTAGACAATGCCTTACGAAATGGTGATGCAGCGATCACTGGTCCAGTTGCTCGCGGAGATGCAGGAACAGTTCGGGAACATTTGCGAGTGCTTGCAAATTTTGATCCGGCAGTTAGTCAGGCGTATCGGGCGATGGCACGGTTGACTGCGATTCGGGCTCTTGCTTCGGGAACTTTGCAACCACAGTTAGCTGAAGAACTCTTAATTGTTTTGGCAGATGAATCATGAGCCGCCCAATAGTTTTAAACACTGTTGCCGAGGTTGATGCTTGGGCTGAGAAAGAAGCTACTCCAATCGCAGCAGTGTTGACCATGGGCGCTTTGCATCAAGGCCATGCTGAATTAGTCAGATACGCAAAAGCAAATACTCCAAGTGGAACTCGAGTTATCGCGACAATTTTTGTTAACCCGACACAGTTCAATAATTCTTCGGACTTAGCTGAATATCCCCGAACCTTGGATTCTGATCTCGACACTTTGCAAACCGCCGGTGCAGATGCAGTTTTTGTGCCAGACGTTGCACAGATGTATCCAAACGGGCTGGAAGTAAATCCACCAATGGAACCTGGCGCAATCGGCGATGTATTAGAAGGTAAAGCTCGCCCTGGTCACTTTCGTGGAATGTTGACGGTCGTGGAGCGATTGCTTTCAATTACCCATGCCAACTATTCATTCTTTGGGGAAAAAGATTTCCAACAGTTGACTCTGGTTAAGGCAATGGTTGCTACCACAAAAATGCCAATTGAAATTGTTGGAGTACCAACAGTTCGGGATGAATTTGGCATAGCGCTATCAAGCCGTAATCGCCGACTTTCAGTACAAGCCATTGAACACGCAAAACTAATTCCCACTGCGATGAATAAAGCGGCTGAAGTCTTTTTGAGTTCAAGTTCGATAGACGAAGCAGAAGCCGTCGGTATTGCGATCCTGGAACAAAGTGGGAAGTTTGAAGTTGAATACTTCGAAATCAGATCCAACGATTTAGTGTCACTGCCAACGGTTGGTAACGCTCGAGTTTTTGTGGCCGTAAACATTGAAGACGTAAGACTTATCGACAACCTCGAGATAGCAAAGTAGGAAAAGCATGCTGTTAGCAATTGATGTCGGCAATACCAATACTGTTCTTGGGTTGTTTGCAGGTGACCAATTAGTTTCCTCTTGGCGAACTAAGACAGACAGTCGCGAGACTGCTGATGAATTGGCGCTCAAGTTCAAGGCGATACTTAGCGACGCTCCAGACATTACTGGAATTGCGCTTTGCTCAACTGTGCCAGCCGTGCTCCGTGAAATGCGCACAATGCTGAACAACTATTACCAAGATGTCCCACAAGTAATTGTTGAGCCCGGAATCAAGACCGGTGTTCCAGTTCTGACCGACAATCCAAAGGAAGTTGGCGCAGATCGAATTGTTAATTCGTTAGCTGCCTTCACGTTGTATGGCGGTCCGGCAATCGTGGTTGATTTTGGAACTTCTACGAATCTTGATGTCATCTCGGCCAAGGGTGAATTCCTAGGTGGCGCGCTGGCACCTGGCATTGAAATTTCGATTGATGCATTGGCCTCGCGAGCTGCACAGCTACGAAAAGTTGAATTAATCGCACCACGCAACGTGATTGGCAAAAATACCGTCGAAGCCTTGCAGTCTGGCGCAGTCTATGGATTCGCGGGACAAGTTGATGGCCTGGTGGATCGAATTGTTGATGAGTTGGGGACTCCAGTTAAGGCAGTCATTGCCACTGGTGGCTTATCGGCCATTGTGGTCCCGGAGTCTGAGACCATAACCCACCACGAGCCAGATCTAACTTTGATTGGTCTGCGTCTGATGTTCGAGCGCAACGCTTAGTACCGATAATCTTGGTCAATGACCACCGATCAGAATCCAGCTACCGAAGAAGTAGACGACCTGCCAGAACAAATGCAGGTTCGTCACGAAAAGCGGGCTGCAATTTTGGCAAACGGTCAAGAGGCTTACCCAGTTCGAGTTCCAGTAACTGCGACAATTCCTGCAGTTCGCGACAAGTACGCGCACTTACTCGCCGAACAAGAAAGTGGCGACACTGTCGGTATTGCTGGCCGAGTTATGTTCATGCGCAACACTGGCAAGCTTTGCTTCGCGCAATTGCAGGCTGGAACCGGTGAAACCATTCAAGCCATGCTTTCGTTCGATCGAATCGGCGAAGATCAACTTGATGCCTGGAAAGGCCTAGTAGATATCGGCGACGTAGTTGCCGTTGTTGGTGAAGTTATCAGCAGCAAGCGCGGCGAACTTTCCGTAATGACTGACAGCTGGCACATGGCTGCAAAAGCATTGCGTCCACTTCCGAATCCTCACAAACCTTTGAGTGAAGAAACTCGAGTTCGCCAGCGTTATGCAGACTTAATAATGCGCGATACTGCTCGCACTGTTGCGCGACTGCGTCCAGCAACTATGTCGAGCTTGCGAGCAAGTTTTGCAAAGCGGGACTACATCGAAGTTGAAACTCCAATGCTGCAAACTATGCATGGTGGGGCAGCAGCGCGACCATTCGTAACAGCATCAAACGCTTTCGATATGCAATTGTTCTTACGCATTGCACCAGAGCTTTTCCTAAAGCGTTGTGTAGTCGGTGGCATCGAACGCGTATTTGAAATCAATCGCAACTTCCGCAATGAAGGCGCTGACTCAACTCATTCACCTGAGTTTGCAATGCTGGAGTATTACCAGGCTTATGCAGACTACACCGATATGGCGACTTTGACTAGAGAACTAATTCAAGAAGCTGCACTGGCAGTACATGGCACTTTGAATTATAAATTGGTAGATGGAGGAACTCGAGACCTATCTGGCGAATGGGATCAGATCTCGGTATTCCCATCGGTTAGTAAAGCAATTGGCA
>WLGZ01000096.1 GCA_009702945.1 Actinomycetota bacterium
GTTAGTGCGCCCGGAGTTTGGGCGGCACGTTCGCCAACCAAAATCACGCTGTCGCCTGAAAGATGAGTTGCCGCGGATGCAATGGCCGATACTTCTTCGCGTGGACCTGCAGTTAGTAAGGTCACCTTCATCTTTGCAAGACCAGCACTTGTGTAAGGCGCAACTGAGTAAACCTTTGTTGTGCCACTTAAGGCTGCTTTGCGAAGACGCAAGAAAACAATTGGTGATTCATCTTCTGGTTCAAACGAAACCAAAAGTACACTCTTCGCGGCTTCCAAGTCTCCGTAAGTTACCTCAAGGCCCTTGTTAGCTACATGATTTGCCAGGAATGCAGTCTCTTCATTACTTACTGCGCGAGCGCGGAAGTCAACATCGTTTGTACCAAGGACTTCTCTGGCAAACGAAGCGTAAGCATGCGCATCTTCAACAGTTACTCGCCCACCGGTCAAAACTGCAGTTGCTTTTCCAGTCTTTGCTAATCCAGCAGCTGCTACTCGCAATGCTTCTGGCCATGAGGCTGGAACTAAGTTACCTGCATCGTCACGAACCAATGGATGAGTTAAGCGACCTTCGTTTGTATATGGGAAGGCAAATCGACCCTTGTCACAGTTCCACTCTTCGTTAACTTCAGGTGCATCCCAAGCCAAGCGACGCATAACTGTGCTGCGACGAACGTCAGTACGCAGCGCACATCCACTTGCGCAGTGTTCACATGCCGTTGGTGTGCTTACTAAATCAAACGGACGGGAACGGAAACGATACTTTGCACTTGTTAATGCGCCAACTGGGCAAATCTGAATTGTGTTTCCAGAGAAGTATGAATCAAACGGCTGATCTTCCGAGGTACCAACTTGTTGCTTTGCACCGCGTTCTAACAATTCAATGAACGGATCGCCAGCAATTTGGTCTGCGAAGCGAGTGCAACGAGCACAAGATACGCAGCGCTCACGATCAAGCAAAACTTGAGCGCTTACATTGATTGGCTTTGGAAAAGTTCGCTTGGTGCCTTCGAATCTTGTTTCACCTTGACCATTTGTCATGGCTTGGTTTTGCAGTGGGCACTCGCCACCTTTGTCGCAAATTGGGCAATCAAGCGGGTGATTAATTAGTAAGAACTCCATGACACCGGCTTGAGCCTTTTCGGCCATTTCACTGGTGTGCTGAGTTTTGATAACCATGCCATCAGCAACTGTGACTGCACATGAAGGTTGTGGCTTACCTTGTCCTTCAATTTCAACAAGGCACATGCGGCAGGCAGCAACTGGATCTAAAAGTGGATGATCGCAGAAACGCGGAATTGCAGTACCTAGCATTTCAGCAACGCGAATGATTAATGTTCCCGCTGGAACTTCAACTACTACGCCATCAACGGTGACGGTAACAGTTTGTGTGGTTACGGTCATCGAGTCGCTCCTGCAAATACTGTGGCGGCAACTGGATCAAAGCTTTCGTTAGCTGGCGTATTAGTCGCCTGCACAAATTCATCGCGGAAGTACTTAAGCGCTGCTGGGAATGGTGTTGCGGCGGCATCACCAAGAGCACAGAAGGAACGGCCAGCAATCTGCGAGCAAATGTCAATCAATTTATCCAGATCAGATTCGGTGCCATGGCCATCTTCGAATCGATGCAGAACATCACTTAACCACCAAGTGCCTTCCCGACATGGTGTGCACTTGCCACATGATTCGTGCTTGTAGAAAGCCAACCATCCAGTGACGGCGCGAACCACAGAAGTTGTTTCATCGAAAATCATTGGAGTTCCAGTGCCAAGCATGGAACCAGCGGCTGCGATGTCTTCGTAAGTTAACGGAGTATCAAGTAAATCTGGAGTCAGCATTGGAACTGAAGATCCACCTGGTAGCCAGAACTTAACTTTGTGTCCGTCGCGAACTCCCCCAGCATGCTCAAGAAGCTCACGCATTGTGATTCCAAGTGGAGCTTCGTAAATTCCTGGACGATTTACGTGACCAGAAACTGCGAACAACTTGAAGCCTGGTGACTTTTCAGTTCCAAATGACTTGAACCAATCAACACCGTTGTTAACGATGTATGGAATGTTTGCAATTGTCTCAACGTTGTTTACACAAGATGGTGAAGCATAAAGTCCAGCGACGGCAGGAAACGGTGGCTTCAAACGTGTCTGACCACGACGACCTTCAAGGGAATCCAGTAGCGCCGTTTCTTCACCACAAATGTAAGCACCAGCACCAGCGTGCAAAACAACTTCAAGATCAAATCCAGATCCCATAATGTTCTTGCCAAGGTAGCCGGCTGCATAAGCTTCGCGAATCGCGTTATTAACCCGACGGAAAACGTGTGGAACTTCGCCACGAATATAAATGAATGCATGGTTAGCGCGCATTGCGTAGGAAGCAATGATGATGCCTTCGATTAATGAATGTGGGTTAGCCATCATTAATGGAATGTCTTTGCAAGCACCTGGTTCAGACTCATCGGCGTTGATAACTAAGTAATGCGGTTTGCCATCGCCTTGTGGAACAAAGCTCCACTTAAGGCCAGTTGGGAATCCAGCACCACCACGACCACGTAGGCCTGAATCTTTAACCATCGAAATGATGTCATCTGGGCCAGTTGCGAACGCCTTCTTGAATGCGGTGTAACCGCCGTGGCGCATGTAGCCCGTAATTTTGTAGGAATCAACTTCATCCCAATGTGCACTGAGTACCGGAGTTAATGTCATTTCTTTACTCCTGGTGCAGTTTGGCCAAGTTCCTTAGCGCGATTCAATCCGGCAAGCATTTGCTCATCGGCCTGTACGCCCTCATCAACTAAGCCATCATCGAAGCCCGCCAAAGTTAATTCGTTTTCCTTAAAGGTACGAATCTTTGGCCCACGAGTGCTGATAACTTCTTTGCCGCTGGCAAGTTTTTCAACTACATCAATTGCAGATTCTGGTGTCATGTTGTCCAAGAATTCCCAGTTCGCAGTCATAACTGGTGCATGCGTGCAAGCAGCCTGACATTCAATGCGCTCAAGTGAGATTTTTCCATCTGGAGTTACTTCGTCATGGCCGATACCAAGACGAGAACTTAGCTTCTCCCAAATTGCATCGCCACCGAGAATGCCACAGCCCGGGTTGATGCATACGCCGATGTGATATTCACCAGCTGGCTTGCGGTGATACATGGTGTAGAAAGTTGCAACTGCAGCAACTTCAGCTGTAGTTAGGGAAAGTTCATCCGCGCATAATGCAATACCGTCTGCGCTTACATAGCCTTCTTCAGACTGAACTAAGTGCAGCATTGGCAAAAGTGCAGATCTGGCCTGCGGGTAACGCGAAATGATTTCGCGCGCTTGTACTCGAGTTGATTCAGATAGTGACATTAACGATCAACGCCTCCCATAACTGGATCAATCGATGCAACTGCAGCAATTACGTCTGCAATTTGGCCACCTTCACACATTGCGGCAACGGCTTGAAGATTTGTAAATGACGGATCACGGTAATGAACTCGGTATGGACGAGTGCCGCCATCGGAAACAATGTGAACGCCAAGTTCGCCACGTGGTGATTCAACTGCGCTGTAAACCTGACCGGCTGGAACTTGGAAGCCTTCAGTAACTAACTTGAAGTGGTGAATCAAAGCTTCCATTGATTCACCCATGATGTGGCGAATGTGATCTAGTGAGTTTCCCTGACCATCAGAACCAATTGATAACTGAGCTGGCCAAGCAATTTTCTTGTCTTCAACCATGACTGGTCCTGGCTGCAAGCGATCAAGACACTGCTCAACGATGTTTAGTGACTGTTCCATTTCAGTTAAACGAATCAAGAAGCGACCATAAGCATCTGAAGTTGTCTGAGTCATGACATCGAATTCGTAATTCTCGTATCCGCTGTATGGCGCTGTCTTGCGAAGGTCTTCAGGAAGTCCAGTCGCACGAAGCACTGGACCAGTAACACCAAGAGCCATGCAACCAGCAAGATCAAGTTTGCCGATGCCCTGAGTTCGAGCTAACCAAATCGAGTTGTCGACCAACATGTCAGCGGTATCTTTCATGCGACGCGGTAGTGCCATGATTGTGTCGCGGATTTGCTGCTCAGCACCAGCTGGCAAATCTTGTGCCACACCACCTGGTCGGATGTAAGCACTATTCATACGTAAGCCGGTTACAAGTTCAAATAAGTCAAGAACTGATTCGCGCTCGCGGAATCCGAAAATCATTGCGGTAAGCGCGCCAAGTTCCATGCCGCCGGTTGCAAGCGCAACTAAGTGGGAAGAAACACGGTTAAGTTCCATCATCATTACGCGAATAATTTGTGCGCGTTCTGGAATCTGATCCGTAATACCTAGGAGTTTTTCAACGCCTAAGCAGTATGCAGTCTCATTAAAGAATGGTGACAAGTAATCCATGCGAGTA
>WLGZ01000097.1 GCA_009702945.1 Actinomycetota bacterium
CAGCAGGGGTTTGGTCACGTGAGTTAGCTCAGAGCGTTGGAGAGAATCTTCCGATCATGCCGGCCAAGGGACAATCAGTAACACTGTCTGAAGTAATCGAAAAGCCAACCCGCACCCTGATGTTGGCAGATCAACGAATCGCAACCAATCCACTTGATTGGGGTTTGCGTATGAGTACTGGATTTACGTTGACATCAAAGTCCGACATGTCCGTGAACCCTAAGGCGAGTGACAAACTCATTGCCACTGCAAGACATGTGCTTCATCTGCCTGAGCGCCTTGAGGTCAAGAATGAACTCGCTGGATTGCGCCCAGCTAGCCCAGATGGCATGCCATATATAGGTGCCTTGCCAAAAGCCCCAAGAGTGATTGCCGCTACTGGGCATGGGATGTTGGGTCTAATGATGGGGCCTGGAACTGGAAAATTTGTGTCCGATTTGATTGCAGGTCGTCCAGTTTCCCGAGATGTCTTGAAATTCTCCCCTGCAAGACCTCGCCTCTAATCAATTTTCCAACTGTTAGCAAAATGTGACTTTAGGTAAATTGCCCTTATTCAATGCCATTTCGTTGTAAGTTTCAGTTGCGAAACCATGCAGTTTCGCGTGAAATCGCAACACTTGAAAGTAGGCAACTTTGAGCGAGAAGTATCTAGAGATTCGCAACATTACAAAGGTTTTCCAAACTCCTGAAGGTGGCGAAGTTCGCGCACTCGATGACGTGACCCTGGATATTGCCAGTGGTGAATTCTTTATCTTGCTAGGTCCTTCTGGTTGTGGAAAAACAACTTTGCTTCGAAGTATTGCTGGTCTGGAATATCCAGATAGTGGTGAAATCATTTTGCAAGGTGAGCGTATCGACGATAAGCCACCATATGACCGTCCTGTAAACACTGTCTTCCAGTCTTACGCGCTATTTCCACACATGACTGTTGGAGACAACATTGCATTTGGTTTGGAAATGGAAAATGTTGATAAAGATGAAGTTGCTAAGCGCGTAGAAGAGGCTCTCGAGCAAGTTCAACTTGCTGGCTACGCAAAACGTATGCCGTCCCAACTTTCTGGTGGTCAGCAGCAGCGCGTTGCATTAGCTCGCGCACTTGCCAAAAAACCAAAGGTGCTTCTTCTTGATGAGCCACTTTCTGCGCTTGACCTAAAGCTTCGACGCGGTATGCAGGTTGAACTAAAGCGTCTGCAGCGGGAAACGGGAATTACATTCGTCTTCGTTACCCACGATCAAGAAGAAGCGATGTCGATGGGTGATCGCATTGCAGTGTTTAGCCAAGGCAAGATTGTTCAGCTTGATACTCCGGTTGAGGTTTACCGACGTCCAGTTAACGCATACGTTGCAGACTTCATCGGCGAAACCAACTTGATTAAGGGAACTGTAGTTTCTGGCGGAATTTCATTACCTGGTGGCAATGTTCTTCCCACAGATCAACTAGCAGCCGACTCTGTGATCCCAGCATCTGGTGATGTAACGGTCGCAATTCGTCCAGAGGATCTGGTACTTGCCACAAACGGAATGATTAGTGGAACCGTCAGAGACGTGATCTTCACTGGAGATTCAGTTCGAGTACACGTAACTGTTGGTGACGTGGAAGTGATTGCTTCATTAGCTTCCTATGGAACAGAAATTCCAGAGCAAGGAAGTAAGGTCACGCTAAATCCAGAGCATCGCGCAGCTCGCACGGTGGCTTCATGACCGCAGTAACGACTCCACCAAAGAAGCAAGCGCAACGCGGCCGACCAGGTCAGTCATCTCCAAAGCTTGCTTATCTGCCAATCATTTTCTTGGCTTTTGCAATTGGGGTGCCACTTCTCATAATTGTCGTTTATTCATTCCTTGAGAAGCCTTCGCAAGGAACCGGAGTTAAGTGGGTTTTCACGCTAGAAAACTACAAGGCATTGTTTATTCAAGAAAAACTTGATGGTACAACTGCGCTAGATACCCGTTACATCAAGGTCTTATGGACTTCGTTTTACTATTCGCTACTAACAACCGTTGTTACTTTGGTGCTTTCAATTCCGGTGGCGATGTGGATTGCAACGCGTGATGCCCGAAAGCGAAACCTTCTTGTTGCTTTAGTAACACTGCCATTCTGGATCAGTATTTTGATTCGCACTTACGGTATGCGTCAGATCGTTGCGGATGAAGGACCAATTGGAAAGTTCCTAGGCATCTTCAATATTGAGTGGAGTATTCTGTATTCACCGCCAGCGACAATCCTTGGTCTGATTTATGTTTTCTTACCATTTATGATTTTGCCGATTTACGCTTCGGCAGAACGTTTTGATTTCCGATTGGCCGAAGCTGCATACGATCTCGGTGCAAAACGAATGACTGTAGTTCGCAGAGTCATTTTGCCTTCAATTAGACCTGGTGTGATTTCAGGTATTGCCTTGGTATTTATCCCAGCACTTGGATCGTTCTTGCAATCCGACATGTTGGGTGGCGGTAAAACCAACATGGTTGCAAACGTAATCGCCAACAACTTTGGCCAAGCTCGAAATTGGCCATTCGGTTCCGCGCTTGCAGTGTTGCTAATTGTGTTAACTCTGTTGTTTGTATTGATAATGCAAGGCGCAGCCCAGCGACGTGGAGACAAGGTGGAATTAGTATGAGTCACACCCAAACTTCTTCGCGCAAACGCGGCAAGTTAGTTAATCTTCGCAACTTCCCTGGGTTTAAGCCGACTGCATGGTTTGTGCTGTTCTTCTTATACAGCCCATTACTTTACGTCGTAATCTATTCATTTAACTCAAGTCGTATTGGTGCAGTTTGGGAGAGCTTCTCAGTTAAGTGGTACTTCAGAGTCTTTGAGAACACCGATATCCAAAGAGCGCTTAAGAATTCACTTCAGGTTGGACTTGTCGCAACAATTTTGTCCACAACACTTGCAGTAATGGCAGCACTTGGCTTGCTTCGAATGCAGCGCGCTGGAAAAGCAGTAGCTATGGCATTAATCGGAGCACCGCTTATCATCGCTGAAATTGTGTTGGCAGTTGGAACCCTTGGTTTGTTTATTGCAGTTGGAGTACCACTTGGAAAAGTAGGTCTAATGGTTGCGCATACGGCATTTTGTATTCCATTTGCGCTCTTGCCGATTCGCGCCCGCTTAAGCCAGCTCGACATGGCACCGTTTGAAGCAGCTTCAGATCTTGGTGCTAACGAACGCCAGATCTTGCGTCGCATCACATTGCCATTGCTCGCACCGGCAATTTTCGCTGGAGCCTTACTGGCATTCGCAATATCAATTGATGACTTCATTACATCGTTCTTTGTCGCTGGCCCTGGTGCTACGACATTGCCGGTCTACATTTTTGGCATGATCCGCTCAACAGTTACACCAGAGGTAAATGCAATTTCTACCTTGCTTCTGTTGTTCTCGGGCAGCGTGCTAATCGGATCGTATTTGATCCAACGAAAAAGGAGATAAGAATGGCTAGCAATAAGAGGCGTCGCGCTTCATATGTAGCTGCACTTGCTGCCGCAAGCGCACTGCTACTTTCTGCTTGTGGTGGGGAAACTACTGCAGATTCTGGCGCGGGCGAAGCCACTGCAGCTGCAGGGGAATTCCCAACTACTGGCTCGGGCGTAGTTAATTTGTACAACTGGACCGACTACATCGATCCAGAAGAGTTGAAGCGCTTTACTGCCGAAACCGGCATTGAAGTTATCTTGGACACCTACGACAGCAACGAAACTTTGCTTGCTAAGTTGCAGTCAGGTGCAACTGGCTACGACGTAATCGTTCCTTCTGATTACATGGTGCAACAAATGATCGAACTTGATCTTCTACAAAACGTTGGTGTAGCAAGCTTCCCTAACGGTGGCAACATCAAGCCTGATCTTGTAGATGTCTATTGGGATTCAGGACGTAATTACACAGCTCCTTGGAACTACGGAACCACAGGTATCGCATGTAACTTCGCTGCTGAACCAGGCTGTGCAAACATCAAATCTTGGAAGGACTACTTCACTGCAGGTCTTGACAAGATGGATTCTCTAAAGGATCAGGTTGAAGTTGTATCTGCAGCCCTTCGCGCAACTGGTGTTGGCAAGGATGATCTTTGCACAACCGATAAGGCTAAGTACCTTGCTGCTGAAGAATTACTAGCTGGCTTCAAGCCAGACGTAATTGAATCAGATGGTGGTATCGAGCGCGTAACAGCTGGCACATCAAATGTGCGTCACGCTTGGAACGGTTCAACTCACCGCATGACAGTTGAAAATCCAGATGTTCAGTACATCTACCCAAGTGAAGGTGTAAACCTTTGGGCAGATAACTTGGCAATTCCAGTAGGTGCTCCTAACTTGGATAATG
>WLGZ01000098.1 GCA_009702945.1 Actinomycetota bacterium
ACAACGTTACTTGGTTACCCGGATCAAGGCCGGTTTCGGAATGGCAAGCCGCCGTAAATTACGCAGTTGCTCGCATCAACGCTGGTGAGTTAGACAAAGTAGTTTTGGCCCGAGACATAGTGGCCCAACTCGATGAACCAATTCACATCGGCGCACTACTAATTCGACTTAATGAATCGTTTCCAGAATGTTGGACTTTTTGTGTTGATGGATTAGTTGGAGCAACCCCAGAACTTTTGATTCGTCGTGATGGTGAACATGTAACAAGTCGAGTACTTGCTGGAACTATGCGTCGAAGCCGAGACACAGATCGCGATGGCCAACTAGCTGCCGAGTTGCTTGACTCTGATAAAGATCAAGAAGAACATGTTTACGCTGTCGAGTCAGTTGCTGCTGCGCTTGCAACACATTGCACCGATTTAAATGTGCCAGAACGTCCATTCATTTTGCGTCTAGCAAATGTACAGCACTTGGCAACTGACGTTACTGGCGAACTTGTGGATGCTGCCCCAGCGCTTGCACTTGCCGCTTCATTACATCCAACCGCTGCAGTTTGTGGAACTCCGACTGAGCGTGCCACACATGTAATCAAAGAACTAGAAGGCATGGATCGCGGCCGCTACTCGGCTCCCGTTGGATGGCTAGCTGCTAATGGCAACGGTGAGTTTGGAATTGCATTGCGATGCGCTCTCGTTGAAACTGACGATCGAAAGACATTGCGATTATTTGCGGGTTGCGGAATTGTTGCTGGCTCAACTGGCGAATCTGAAGTTGCCGAGTCGCAGGCTAAATTCGCCGCGATGAAATCGGCCTTGGAATAACTAGCCGTTATTGGCTGGAATTGTTTCCCAGCCACGCAATACAAAAGTTGGACGTTGAACTGGAGTTCCAGCTAATTGCAAGTTTGGGAATCTTTCAAACATCATCGGGAGCGAGTTTTGCATCTCGAGCCGAGCTAATGGCGCACCAATACAAAAATGAATTCCGGCACCAAATGCAATGTGCGGATTATGTTTCCTAGTTATGTCGAATTGATCAGTGTTTTCGAAAACTTCTTCATCCCGATTCGCCGAACCCAGCATGGCTACAACTTTTTGTCCCACAAGTACTGTGGTTTCGCCAATTACGGTTTCACTTGTTGCAGTTCTTTCAAACATGTGCAGTGGTGAATCAAATCGCATCATTTCTTCGAGTGCGGTTTCAGTAAATTCGCGTGGTGAACTTTTCATTAACTCAAGTTGTTCTGTATTTCGGAACATAGCAACCATGCCATTTCCAAAACCATTTACTGATGCTTCGTGGCCGGCATTGAGTAGCAAAACACACATCGCAATTAGTTCATGCTCATTTAGCTTCTCGCCTTGTTCTTCAACTTCAACTAAGGCAGTGATTAAGTCTTGTTGTGGATCGATTTTTCGCTTAGCAGCCAAGTCGGCAATGTACGAACTGAATTCATAGCCTGCCTTTTGCGCGGCAATTTCTTGTTCTCGCGTCCTGCCATACTCATACATCTTCACTATGTCCTGCGACCAGCGACGTAAGTCATTGGCCATTTCGCGTGGAACACCCAATAGATCTGCAATAACCAGAACCGGCAATGGCTCGGCATAGTCCGCCAAGATATCGAAACTTCCGGTACTTACTAACTTTGCTTCGGCCTCATCAAGTAATCGCTCACAAATCTCTTGAATGTTTGGCTCAAGTGCCGCGATCCGCCCTGGTGTGAATGCTTTTTGAACTAATGAGCGCAATCTAGTGTGCTTAGGAGGCTCGCTATCCAAAATCGAATCGGAATGTAGCCAGTTAAAGATTTCCCACTCATCAAATGGTTCTTGTGCTTGATACAGCCGACCTAAACTTTTATTTCGAAGTGTTGCATTAGCTGTTTCATGAGTTGGTGCCAACCATAAACCGAGGCGATCGCTCCATACGAGATCTCGATGTGACCGAAGCTCGCGGTAAATGTCGTAAGGATTTGCAACCGTTGCTGGGTCGCGAGTATCTAAAATGTCAGCCAAGCTCATGCGCTAGTTGGCTGCTCTTCCTTGTAGCCAATTGACTTGATTGGAAGCGTGATCATATACAACGCAGCAAAGCCAGCACCGATTCCAACAAAAACCCAACGGCCAGTTGTTGCTGTGCCTGGTGCAAGATAAGTCAGAACTGCTAAACCAATTGAAGCCAAAATCATTACTAAAGCTGCTCGACGAAAAGCTGGGTCACCAGCATTGCGCGATGTGGTTGCCATATGAGTTGCCAGGGCGACAAGTAATACGCCAGTCAACCTAAATGACCAAACTACAGATTCGTTAGAAGTTAAGCCAATGTATGAAACAAATGCGAACGGATCCACCAGCAATACACCCGCACTAACCGCAAAAACGATCGATCCGATGATCATGACTAAGCGAGAGTAACGATATCTGGAATTGCGCATGAGATAAGTCTAGAACTGTTCACGAAAAACAAGTTCAGGCACTCGACTACTTGTGTAAGAGTCCCGCTTCACTCAATTTGGTGTCGCATTCAGTGGAACCTGGAACTGGTGCCTCAGGGGTTCTGGCTGGGCAAACTCGTTCAAATGCACAGTAATCACACAAGCGGGATACTCGAGCTTCCCAAGATGAACTCTGGACATCACTTTCACTACCCGCCCGCATCTGAGCAAGTTTTTCACCCTGTGAAATTACCAGTCCTGAATCTGCAGGTCTTCTAACTACTTCTTGCGCATTTAGAAAAATCAATTCGACTTCATCAACATCGATGTCATGTTGTGTCTTAAATCCCAATGCATATAAATACGGTTGCGCTAATTTGTCATCAACAAACTTTCCTGGACTTTTTCCAGTCTTGTAATCGGTAACTCGATTAACGCCGTCTACGGTAAAGCGATCAACTTTTCCAAAGAAATTAACACCATTAATTTCGACATTAAGTTCCATTTCAAGATGTTCTGGTTGAACCACAACTTCAGGTGGATTCTCAACCTTAAACAAATTCTCAATAGCTTCTTTAACGCTGTGCTTCATTTTGTTATCAGATTCGAATGGTTTGTATTCAGCAGCTTTAAGCATGCGCGGACCGTGCTCTCGAAGCAATTCCATTGCAGCTTCTAATGTGCGATCTTCAGGTGCAAGGCGATAAAGGTGTTCAACAACTTCGTGCGTGATTGAGCCGCCTGCCAATGCAGATGTTGGAGGTTCCCGCCATCCATCTATATAAGAGAAGAAATACTTCAATCCACATTGTTGATAAAGCGACATTTGGGAATAGGAAACCCGCTTAGGGAGATTTGCTTTCGCAGGTTGCTCAACGTCAACCCGCAATGATTTATCAGCCACTATTTGTACTCCCTTGTTGCATTAACCGTACTTGCCTTAACTGACGTTTCGGCCGTTACGGCTTAGAAATGCGGGATTTAACTTGATCGTGCGGCAGCGCATACGAAGTATTTCCGTCTCGACCAATCATCGTCTCATTGTTAACTAGCGCATTCAATACCGACTCTTCAACACTTTGAACCACGGCCGTAAAGAAAGCATCTAGATAATTCCAAGGCACAAAATCCAAAGACTTCAATTCAGCTTCGTTTCGTTTTTGGGTTGGGAAGCCACTTGAAAGTTCACCGGGTTGTGCCGTAGATACTGCTAAGAAGATATCTCCACTGAAATGTCCACCAGCAGTTCCCGTTCTGGCAAGTCCAAGTGGAACTCGTCTTGCAAGTGCCCGACATTGATCCGGTAGTAACGGTGCATTCGTTGCGACTACAACAATCACCGAGCCGGCTCCCCCAGGTACGGTTCGGGATTTGTCTCGATCAATCCAAGTTGATTCGTCCATTGGATTTGGCACATCTAAATCCGACATGTCTTGACCGTGGATACGAAGTTCCTTGCGATCACCGAAGTTAGCTTGAACGAAAACACCAACAACATAATCTTTTCCGCCAAATGGAACAGTTCGGGATGCGGTTCCATTGCCACCTTTAAATCCGTAGCAATTCATTCCGGTCCCGCCGCCATGCGATCCTTCACTGACTTGGCCGCCAGTTGCTGAATTGATTGCAGAGGTTACATGTTCCGTTTTTACATGCGCACCGTTGATGTCATTTAGATAGCCGTCCCAAGTTTCTGCAACAACTGGAAGCAACCATTCCATGGCAGCCTCAGGGAAGTTTTGTTTGACCCATTCGATAACTCCCCGATGAACAGTTCCAACCGCATGAGTATTGGTAATCATGATTGGGCCAGACAAGCCACCGGTTTCGTTAATCCAATGTGAACCAGTCATTTCACCGTTGCCGTTTAGTGAATAAATCC
>WLGZ01000099.1 GCA_009702945.1 Actinomycetota bacterium
TGAGGTACTTCATTGGACATGAACTGGTTGACTCCCAAGGCGCAAGCTCGCTCAGCTGGAGATAAAGGTTGGGGAAGTTTTGCAATCGAGCCGATCAGTAAAGGCGAAACTGTTGGCAGTTTCGGCGGATGGTCCGTACCTAGAAGCGTCCTAGCAACGCTTGAACTTGAACGTCAGCATCGCGCGATTCAGGTCGATGACGATCAATACTTGGTTTCCAAAGAAGCACGCGAACCAGGCGATTGCTTCAACCACTCATGTGAACCAAGTTGTGGCCTAATGGGCGCCACAGTTCTAAAAGCTCGTCGCGACATTGCAGTCGGCGAAGAACTTACTTTTGATTACGCAACTTGTGATGATTCGGATTATGACGAATTCACTTGTGGGTGCGGCACGCCTGAATGTCGTGGAACTGTTACTGGAAAAGATTGGCAACTTCCTGCGCTTCACAAAAAGTATGACGGCGAATTCTCACCATACTTAGCAAGAAGAATTGCTAACGAGTTCTAACTCGAACTAGTCTCCCGCTGATCCGCCACCGTCAAAAGAGCCGCTGGCATCTGGTGTTGGTGAATCAAGCGGTGCAACCGTCGTGTCATTTAGATTTTTTGGCGCATCGATTGCAGATGAAGTTGTGGCAGCAGTTGATCCAGCAATAAAGGTTGTATCGTCTGAATTCTTGCTTTCAAGATGTTCGTGATATCTAACATCTGCGCGATGTAAATCTGAGTCACGAATCTTTAGCGCCTCAGCGATTGGAAGTACGACTAAGAATGTTGCCAATAGGTGCATCACACTTAATGAGAACTTCACTGAAAATGAAACTCCAGTCAGAGTTAGTGCGCCATAGACCGATGCGAGGCCGCCGCCAAGTCCGATAACTAAAAACCAAATTCTTGGACCAATGAAAAGTTTGGCCAAACCAACAGCTACCAAAGTTGCAAAGATACCCGCAATGGCAGTTGCTACGGTAACTCGCAACAACGAAGCATCAACATAAACTGCGCTTTGGAATGCTTCGGGAACCACGATTTCCCAATTGAATAAGTTGACGCAGATCCAAAGCCATCCCGCATTGGCACCCGCAGCAAGAGCGGTGGCTCCCAATCCAGCCAGCCAAATTCGAGCTGCAGGTGGCGTGACTTGGCGAACTGGTTTAACTGACATTTGGCACTCCCGTTTAGCGAATCGCTAGTGGCAAAAGCCTACGGCATAGCGCCAGTTTCACTGCTGTGCGTTTCTCGCGTAACCTTGCATTTGATCGTTTTCATTAACGATTTTGGCGAGGTGGCAGAGCGGCCGAATGCGGGCGCCTTGAAAGCGTCTGAGGTGTAAAAGCCTCCGGGGGTTCAAATCCCTCCCTCGCCGCGTAAAAGAATTGGTCCCCAAATGGGGGCCAATTTTTTTACTTGCAGTGTGAGGTGGGATTTGAGGAAAAGTTCTCGCGAATAGCGAGAACTTTGGAGTCCCTCCCTCGCCCTGGCACCGAAGGTGACAGATTGGTTGCAAGTTATGCGGACGCACCCCGAAGCAAAACCTTCTACGTCAAAGACCATCCGCGTCATCCCCAAGTCATGTTCGGTTTTCCAAGATCTTACGATCGGAAAACCGTTATCGACCGATTCCTGCTCCTGAGCTTTTCCTTTAGAAGTTTTCCTTCGGTGCGCTTAATTGGAACCTTAGTCTTCGCGCCAAAGCGGACGAGTCAAGCAAGTAGGCCCACCCTCACCACGATTGATTACATCCGCTTTGTAAATGTGAACTTCAACTCCAGCATCACGAAGCAGTTGCGCAGTAATTGGATTACCCGATGGCATCACTGCAACACCTGGACGAACTGCCAGTACGTTGCAAGCAAGCGACATATATTCTTCATCTGGCACTGAGATGGTTTTGATTCCGCGCTTGGCAAGTTCTTGCAACAAAGTAACTGGGGCTTCACGTTCGTAAACGACAGCTAAGTCATCACGAATTGGTGAGATGACGCTCATTAGGTGCAGGCAATATTCCGGTCCCATTGCATGTGGCATGTGGAATGAAAGCGCTTCGATACCTTCGGCTGCAAAAATTTCACGAAGTTGTTTTTCGCCCGCTTCGTTCGTGCGGTAAGTGCGACCAATAGCAACTGTTTTGTTGTCTAACCAAAACATGTCACCAGCATCGGCAGTGGCATCACCGATTAGAACTCCAACAGTTGGCATACCAAGTGCGCTAATGTCGCCAGCTAGCATCGCTGGCTCTTTCACTCGTGCTTCTTTTGCACCTTGCAATTGGATAACGCCAGTTGGTGTCGTGAATGCAGGGTCATAAACAAAGCAAGCATCAGGTTGGCCTGGTGCTTCTGGAAGGACATCAACTTCGCAACCAAGTTCTCGAAGCAATTCAACGAACGCTGCGTGGTCAGCTTGCAACGCGTCGAGATCAAGTTGCTCTGGGGCTCCCAGCCAATGCGCGGCTTGGTAATCCGCATCACGAGTAGGTGGGCGAACTGCCACGCGCTTTAGGTTGGCTACTGACGAAGAAACACCGAATTTAGACATGCCCCAATCTTTGCGGGCAGTGGCAATTGGCACAAACTCGGATTTTCGCCAAAGGCCTTAAAACCAGTTAATCTAAAGGTTCGAGGAGACGTCGCATAGTCCGGTCGAGTGCGCCTCACTGCTAATGAGGTAAGGAGTCAAATCCTTCGGAGGTTCAAATCCTCTCGTCTCCGCCAAAAAATGGCTCCACCCATATGGGTGGGGCCTTTTTTGTTGCGAAGCGTTGCGAGGATTTGGGAAGAGCTTGCGCTAGCAAGCGATGGTTCCTCTCGTCCTAGTTTTCGAATAGAGCGAACGACGGCTCCTCTCGTCTTAAACCCGCACATCCGCCGCAGGGAAAGGCACGCGATCGTCGAACTTAACCGACAGACGTCCAGCTGTTCTCCAAACTCTGGCCAACGCATCAGAATCTTCTTCGGTAACAAGGTTGCCCATGACGCGAAGCGCAAGTTTCATAATCGTGCGCGAACGCATTCCAACTGGTCCCGCTTTTGGAAGCAAGCCAGGAACCGTTAGTAGGCCAGCAAGACGTCGAGCGATCGAGAATGCGTAACCATAATGAGTACGCAGTTCAGCTGGCCAGGCAACTGTGAAATCGGTTTCGGTTTCTAGCATTTGCGCTGCGAGACGACCAGTTTCTAATCCGTAATCAATACCTTCACCGTTCAGCGGATTAACGCATCCAGCTGCATCACCGACGAACATAAAGTTCTTGCCAGCGATTCCTGAAACAGCGCCACCCATCGGCAACAAGAAAGACCACGGCATTCGAATGTCGCCAGAAAGTTTCCAGTCTTCGCGCTGTTGGTCTGCATATGTATTCATCAATGCGCGAAGGTTTACATCAGCAGGTCGCTTGTTAGTTGCAAGAGTTCCGACGCCAACATTTACTTCACCGTTTGCCAGCGGGAAGATCCAGCCGTAACCAGAAAGAATTTCATTCTTGTCGCCGCGCAATTCCAAGTGAGAAGAAATCCATGGATCGTCATGTCGTTCACTCTTGATGTAACCACGAGCGGCAACACCGTAAGCGGTATCGCGATGCCATTCACGACCAAGTTTGCGACCAAGTTGGGAACGTGCGCCATCCGCAATGATTACTGAATTCGCGTTGATAGTTACAGTTCCAGTTTCAGTTTTTACAATCACAGATTTAATTGCACCGGCATCCATCACAACATCGGTTGCACTGTGGCCTTCAAGCACAGTTGCACCTGCAGTTTTTGCAATCAACATGATTTGTTCATCAAGTTCCATGCGTGGTGCTGCGCCGCCATAGTCGGGAAGTGATCCTCCTGGCCAAGGCAACAACAACTCTTGTCCGAATCCAGCAGCGCGAAGTCCCTTGTTGCGGGCACGTCCTGAAAGCCAGTCACTTAAACCAATCGCATTAAGTTCAGCAATCGCTCTTGGAGTTAAGCCATCACCACATGGCTTATCGCGAGGAAAAATTGCGGAATCAATCAATACAACTTGGCGACCAGCGCGCGCGGCATAAGTTGCAGCTGAAGAACCCGCAGGTCCAGCTCCTACAACTAATACGTCGGTATTGATCTCACTCACTCCTTCATTCTCTCGCGTTATTTGATGAAGCGCATATTTGAAGAAGTACTAGGAAAGAATTAGTGAGACACGGAAAACTTCTGAGATGAAACTACGGAGTGAGCGTCGGTCCCCAGATTTCATGCTGATCCAAAGGATCTGCATACTGAAATTGGGGACGCGAGCGGAGCGTTTCAACGAAGAAGGTTTTGCGGGTCGATCAA